>DASUPZ010000521.1:0-10923 GCA_036280855.1 Pyrinomonadaceae bacterium
ACGCCCGTCGTAAAAGATTTCCTGGGCACCAGTGCCACCACGATAAAGATTCAGGGTGTTCCATCCAACACCATGCCTGCTGCGCCAACTGCTACCGGTCAGTCTCTGGCGGCAGGGTTGGATCTCGTTTCGGAATTCATCCCCGCGACGGGCGACCTACACGATGCAATCAGGCTCAGCAGCGTTCAACAACTAACGATCGAGCACGTCGGTTTCACAGGCCGGCCATCAGCGTTTACCGACGCATTCGTCACGATCTATCTGAGCGATATTGAAAAGGCGAAAATCCGTCACTGCGAGTTTTACGGCATCAGCAGCTTCGCATTAAGACCCGGCGACGGTGGTGGAAACGTTGTGAAAGCGGTGCGGAGCGAGTTGTCTATCGAGTTCAGCGTGTTTCTTGGTTGTAGCGCTAACAGTGGTGCTTACGCTCCTATTGTTGAAAACGTCGAATGGAAAAAGTTCAGCATCTCTAACTCGATCTTTCTTGATTACGGGTTACGAACATTTTTCGGCAAGATGGGATTTGGAGCGCCCCTCTCGTGGATCAACATCGGTAACGCCGCCGCCATCACACCGGAATCGCAGCGACGAGAAATCGTGATGCGCGATATTTTTCTTGATGAAGGTGGCTGGGTAGGAATCAGTGCGCTTCCGCTTAGAGGGGGTCCGGCCATTGCACCGATCGATCTCATTTACATCTCGGGTTTGAAAATGAACGTTTCCAATCTGGGTACTGCGGGTAATCTCCTCTACGACGCACGTAACCTGCTGATTGAAAATTCACATTACGGTTGGAGTAATAACACTACTGCGGCAATCCATATCAACAGGTTCGAGCACGCGATACTCGATCGCCTGACGTGCATCGACGATGCCGATCGAATACACGCAGATGGGAATACCGGGCGGCTCACAGTGATCAATTCAGACTTCGAAGGACTCGATTCCCTTGCCCATACAACGACGGTACTCGAGACATCGCCTGAAAATGATCCAGTGCAGTACGTGCGCCAGCAATTCCTTTCACTTTTAGGGACACAGCCGGATCCGGCGGCCCACTTTTACTGGTCGGATCTGCTGATAAGGTGCGGCAGCAATGACGAATGTTTGAATCAATTGCGTTCGGAGCTGAGCGAATATCTGAAGAAAGATCCGAAAGCGGATTTTTCGATCGCGGGCGCTGTCAAGGATGAAGCGGGCGCGCCACTAAGCGGCGTTCCCATTAACTTAACAGGCGGACAATCGGGCGTTGCGGTGACTGATTCACAAGGCAACTTCCGGTTTTCAGGTCTGCCCACCAGCGGAAGCTACACTGTTGCCGTCGATACAAGGCATTACACTTCTACAACCAGCCATACCTTTGTACGTCCGGCGAATAATGTAACCGCTGGTTTTACGGCTAGCTTGAGGCGTCACACGATTCGAGGGCGAATCGCAAAGTGGAACGGCATAGGGATAAGTGGCATCAGCGTCCAGTTGCTCGGATCACTAAACACGGTGGCTGTTACAGACGCCAGTGGTGCGTACACGTTTTCAGATGTCCCCTCGGGCGGCGACTACACAGTCGTTCCTTCACTGAACAGCTTCGTGTTTTTTCCTTTTAATTTGTCCGTCAGTGATCTCGCTGAAGATCGGTTACTTAACTTCAACGGCCAACAGCCACCCGAAGTACTGATGATAGAGAGTTCGGACATGGCGATCGTGCTGGATACAGTAACTTTCGTGTCGCAGCCGTCGTTGTTTAAGTCGCTTGGATTCAGTACTGATGGATTTATACGGTTGATGGTCTTCGCCAAAAACCTCGAAGGATATAAGGCGTCGCAGCTTTCAGTTGTTGCTGAAGATGACGAAGGTCAAACATACCCGCTCGCGGTGGAATTCGCCGGCGACATTGCGGCTCAGAGTTGGTTGAAGCAAATCAACCTAGCAGTTTCGCCGGCCACGCTCGGTGGAAAATGCGTCCAGTTGAAGATCAGGGCTGATGCTCTTGAGAGCAACAACGGGCGCCTTTGTCTTGCCACCCTCTGAGAGGATTTACATAATTTCACACGATTAGCAGGATTTAATCTGTAAATCATGTTAAATCATGTAATCATGTCAAGAACGGTTTTGTGGCGAAGTCTGGATGGTGCGGGTCATGAAGCGTGTCGTGCATTCACGCGGGATGCTGAGTGGCATCTGGAAGGTGCGGCAGTCTTCTTGCACGATAAGCAGCCTTGCCGTCTTGACTATCACGTACGATGTGACGCGGGTTGGACCACTCTCGCGGGTAGAGTCTCAGGCTGGGTGGGCCAAACCTCGATAGACCTCGAAATCGCAGTCGATACCGATCGCAACTGGCGTGTAAATGGAGTTGAATGTGCGGCGGTGGCGGGTTGCATCGATCTTGATCTTAACTTCAGTCCCTCAACAAACCTGCTGCCTATTCGTCGACTGAACCTGGGTGTGGGCCAGGAAGCAAAAGTCAAAGCCGCGTGGCTTCGGTTTCCGAGTTTCGAACTGGAAACACTCGTGCAGATCTATCGACGGATTGATGAGTCAACCTATCAGTACCGGAGTGAACCAGACTTTGTCGCCGACCTCGAAGTTGATGAGTTTGGTCTGGTCACAAACTATCGCGATTTGTGGCTGGCTGAGGCCACGACGTAGTTTAAACCTTCCGCCCAGCGAATCTTCTACATACAATACTCGCCGCAAGCTCCTGATCCCCCCTCTCATCAACTGAACGGAGGAAACTGAAATGCGAAGACGAGTGTTTGTTCTGAGTGTGCTCATGCTGGCTGCACTCCTGGGTGTGGTGACTCAAAAGCCGAAGACAGTTTCGGCTGCTACCAACATCTCGGTGTATGGGGCCTGGCATTGTGGAAATGAATTCTGTTCCTGGGCCAGTGTTCGTAACATGACCGATTTCGATCAACGTAACCGGTGGCTTATCGATCGAGGCGACGGCAGGCCGTCTGTGAACCTCGTTGTTTTGAGTTTTGTCCATCCGCTGAGGTTGCTGAACAAGACCAACGACGCAGGTACAACGCAGGGCATCCCGAGTGGAATGACCCAGGCCGTAGTTGATTACTTCAAGAGTCGTGGCATCCGAGTGCAGTTGTCGATTGGAGGGATCACGTATACGGATGCGTGGAACCAGGCTCTCGCAACGAATGGAACGCAGCTTGGCTTGAACGCAGCCGAGGCAGCCCAACGTTTAGGAGTCGGGATCGAGATCGACTATGAAGAAAACATGAACCCAAACCTCGCCGGACTTCAGGCGTTCATCAACGCTTACCGTTCAGTTCATCCTTACGACGCTTCAGGAAGCAATCATGCAGCACGTTTGACGATCGATCTCGCCGCGGGTGATCGCTGGTTGATTCCTTTGACGCGCAAGGCGACCGCGGATTGGCTCAACACGACCACGCCGGTCCTGGATTATGCGAACGCGATGGTTACGAGCAAGCAAGCTAATAATGCAGCAGATGCGCAGTCGCACTGGCAGGAGCATATCGACGGCAAGGCACAGTTTGATCCTCCGATTTTACCGCTCGCGCCGGCGAAGTTTACGGGCGCGATGTATATCGTTACAGGCACGAGGGCTGCGCCTGAGTGCACGAGTTTCAGCACTTCGCTGATCAACTCAACCGGAGCATACGTTCAAAACGTTATGCCTAACGGCGCGGGGACCACGAGCGGAATGTTAGGTTACATGTTCTGGGCCGCAGAATGTCCCTCGTCGCGGCGTGTTTGCACCACCCCGCCGAATTCCTGCGAGGGCGGCGTGGGCGTCGGCGCCACGACGTACAACATCCCCATCCCAATGCAACCACTGCGACAAAGCTGAGCAGGTAACATTGGTCCAAAGGCAACGGGCGACTCGTAATCGAGTCGCCCAATTTTTGCCGTAAAATACACGTATCGGGATCATAAATCTCACTGAACATTTCTGCTTCTCTTTAAGTATTAGACCAGCAAGTCTTCCCCGAAATTTCACCACACCTTTCATTCCGAATTATCGGAATGCCTACCACATTTTGGATGAAGAGGAGCACCACATGAAGATACTATTCGTTGTCGCCACTCTGCTCGTGCTGCAAGCCTCGACTTCCGTCGTCGCACAGCAACTCAATGCTTCCCAGCGTTCGTATCAACAAGCCCGGCGCGTGCTCGACGATGCTATCGAAGCACATGGCGGACTCGAAGCACTCCGTGCAATCAAAGATTTCACGCTTAAAGAAAAAGGCAAGATTCACGCACGGTTTCAAAGCCCTGGCGCGGAACCGCCTTTTGCCACCGGCACTTCCGAAGAAACACTCATCATCGATACTGAACGTGGATTTGTCTTCAACGATCTGAAGACGGCGAATGCCGGTTTTAACAACTGGATCAGGACCGTTGTCAAAGGTACTGAAGGTCAGACATACGATATGTGGTCCAAGACCACGACACCAGTCGTCAATCCATCTCTTAACAACTTCCGAGGACAAATTCGCCGCCTGCCTCCGTTCGTGTTGCTCGAAGCTTTGGATCGCGCAACAACTCTTCGCTGGTTGGGTGAAGATGAGATCGACGGCAAACGTCAAAAGGTGATCAGCGTCATCCGTCCCGATAATCAACAACTCGCACTATCGTTTGACGCGCAAACAAATCTCCTGACGAGGTACGGTTATCTTTACACCGACCCGGTAACGGGTGATTCGGAAATCGCACAGACCTATTCAAACTATCGCGCGATCGGAAAGTTAAAACTGCCCAGCGGACGAGTTCTATACAACTCAGGCGGAGTCATTCAGGAAACAGAGTTCACCGATCTTCAGATCAACACGCGACCCGCGGAAAGTGTTTTTCAGGGTCCCGATGGTTTTGAAAAACTCGCCGCGCCACCGGCAACACCACCGCCACCGGCAGTGAGCAAGATCGCCGACGATGTTTATCTCTTACAAGGGTTGGCTGGAGGGACACACAACGTTCTGTTCGTTGCCTTTAACGATTACGTGCTGGTGCTCGAAGCTCCTGAGCAGATCCTTTATGGTAACAATTCGGTTCAGGCACTGACGAAGATCAAAGAGACTGTGCCGGGCAAGCCGGTCAAGTATCTGGTGCTGAGTCATCATCACTCGGATCACGCAGGTGGGTTCCGCGAATACGTTGCAGAAGGAGCAACGATCGTCGCCACGGGGGAAACGAAAAAGTTTCTGGAAAAGGCTGCGACAGCAGAGTCGTCGCTCCTGCCAAAATTGTCACCACAGCAGAAGCTGAACATCGAGACAATCAACAAGAAGCGAGTGTTCCAGGACGACAAACACGTGGTCGAGATTTACGACATTGGACCAAACCCGCATGCAAACGAGATCCTCGTTGCGTATTTTCCAAAGGAAAAGATTTTGTTCCAGGCCGACCTGTTAAACCCGGCGGCTAACGGAACGATTCCGATTGCGCAGGATGCGACCGTTAGTTTCAGTGAAAAGCTACAACAGTTGGGACTTGGAGTGGAGAAGATCTATGGCGTACATGGACGCTCTGCAACGCCACAGGAGTTGCGAACGTCAGTCGAACGCCGACGTGCGTCGGAGTTGAAGTAATTCACAGGATTGGCATGGTCTGCAAATCATGCCAATCCTGGCTCAACCAGAAAAGTAAGCAGCAGAAAAGACGACGACGAGCACTAACGCAAACGCGCCGGCGAGAGCGCGTCCCCATTGGCGTCTGTGCGCAGCTTTTTCTCCTGCATGCTCAAACGATGCCGGATCGTTGAGCCAGACCATGTGCGTGTAAGCCTGCATCTCGTCGAGTCGAGAATGCACGGGCACGTGAAATCGATTGTGAAAGGGATTGCGAAACGGGTCGTTAATCAAGGTTCGCTTCATGGCTGTCGCTCCTCGCTTATTCACTGAAGGACTCAGTGGCGCGTTGAAACCGCGATGAGCAACGACCATGCCGAATCGAAATATCCACATTTTTGCGGGAGTCCGAGTAGTTGATGCGCATTTGCGTTTACCCGTTACACCACTTCGGGCACCACAACCAAACCCGAGCACCACGTTCTCAGGGTCCATCACCTGGAGCGCTCTGTATGTCTAATTCCAGACTGTGTCCGATACGAAACAGACAGGCCATACGAAAAATCGGATAGTGTGGCCCACCTCCAACGAACCCCTAGCGACCTTAACCCACTTACCTCAAGGGAGGAACACATGAAAGCCGTCAAGTCTTTCTTTCTCATTCTCGCATTGTCGATCCTTAGTTACTCAGCGGTCCAGGCCGGCGTTAGTGACGAAATAATCGGCGATGGAGATGCCGGTCGGACATGCTGCCAGTACCAGGTCGACTGTCCGGAAAGCCAAACCTGTGAGTACATCTTTCCTTACTGCTCGGCGGACAAGAATTACATCTGTAAAGGCGCGAAGGTTGAATAGGAGCAGCAGTAAGGTAACCAAGAACGCTTTAACAACCAGTCACACGATCTTAACGGGGTTCCTCAGGGAGTAAGGAAGACCAGTTATGGGTTCATTCAACCACTTGTACCAACGCGTAGTATCGAAAGCGAAACCGGAAGCTCGGCTTAGGGCGTTGTTAATTCTCGCAGTGCTCCTGGTTTGCTCTCTAGGCATCAACGTGCTCTTAGCCAGGAGAGCTGCAAAGCTTACAACGCTCGTCTCACGGATGAAGTCCGAAAGCCGGCTCACACAAGGAGATAAGGTGCCTGCTATAACAGCACGCGACCTTCAGGGTCGCCCGGCAGTGCTTGATTATGCAGGCACGAATCTCCCGACAGTGTTGTTTGTCATCACTCCAACTTGCGGGTGGTGTACGAAGAACATTATGAATATGAGAACGCTGGCCGCAAATGCGAGTGATCGTTACCGGTTTGTAGGTTTGTCTCTCGAGTCTGACAAACTTATGGACTATGTCACGCAGAATAAGCTGGAGTTTCCTGTTTACACAGACTTACCATTGCTTCCGATGAAGCGATATAAACTGGGTGGAACACCGCAAACCATCATCGTCTCTCCCGATGGAGAAGTGTTAAAGGTCTGGTCCGGTGCGTTTGCCGAAAACCTGCAGAAGGATGTGGAATCATACTTCGGCGTCACTCTACCCGGCATAATGGATCCGGAAATAGTTGTCAGTAAAAACACGGGTTCTGACTGATGAACGCGCGCCTTACTCTAATCCTCCTCATTTTAATTGGAGTCGCACTGCCGGCACCGCAGCCTGTTGCGCAACAACCGCGCGATAAAACAAAGACGGCGAAATCCGCTGCGGTCGATGAAAAGAAAAACAACGAAATAGAGAACTTCATCACGTACGTCCAAGCCGCGCCTGCAGAGTTCGCTGCCGATCTTTTGATTCAACTCGTCGAATCGGGTGAGATTAAAGACGCAAAGCGAAAGCAGGAACTGCTCGTCGAAGCGTTTCAGGCAGCGACGAAAGCAAAGGAGCCATTGAAAGTCGTTGCGTTGCCGGGAAGCGCGGTCGACAGCCGTGCCGGATATCGTGCGACGGCCGCGCGCGTGGGTTTTGACACGTTGTCATTGCAGTGCCGCGCGATCAAAGCGGTGCTTTCACTGAATGCAAAAGACGCGCGCCGGCTATTCACCGAGATCAAATTGAAATCGAATCCAGTGGATTGCGAGAGCACTGTCTCTTATGAAGTCGACTGCTTTTTTTCAACATTACAGGCAATCGCGAATTCAGCGTTTAGCCCTGAAGAGATCGAGCGCGGCGAACACGTCTACTTCACCGAACAGTACATCAGCAAGATCAACTCCGCGAACCAGATTGGACCAGCGGTCAAGACGCTCGTGTCGTTGAAGACAACGGATCTCGAACTGGCGAACCTCGGTCGAGCGTTTAGTGCAGCATTACAGAAGATTCCGGTTGATGATCGAACTTTTACGGCGCCGTGGAACTCAACGATAGGGTCAATCGATGAACTCGTCCTGAAGTTTAATCAACGGGGCTTGCCGAGCGACGACATCATCGAGAGTTATCGCACGTACCTTGTTAATCAACTGAGCGGATCGCGCTGCGCGGATACGAATGGAAAACAGCGCAACGAATTTGAGACGAACCTCGTTGCACAGTTCAATGAGAGACTCCTCGCCTCGTCATATAAGAAGATTGCGCGGATCTCAGAAGATGAGATTAAACCCGCACAACGGACGGGAGTTGCGAAACAGGAACCTTACTGGACCTCGGCGAAGGCAAAGAGCCTTTTGCAGCAGGTGAAGAGGCTGCGCTTCAATGCCGCGGGCAAGGAAGTCGATGAACAGAATAAACAGTCGGCCGAGTGGCAATCGCAGTTATCTCAGATGGTGAGAGAGCTGGCTGCATGGGGCGCGGAGGACGAAAAATCCGAGGAAGATTACTTTCATCAGAAATCCGTGATCTACGGAGCGCTGTTCAAGATTATTCCCATCGACAAGCAACACGAGGGATTGCTGGACGAAGCAACACGCGACTTCGCCGCGATGCTCGCCGGTTCACCCCTGCAAAAAGAAAAGCCGGCCGAGTGGTTTCTGCACGCGCGGGTGCTGATAGATCGGGTGAACAACGCGGATCCCGCTGCACGTCAGAAACTCGTAAACCTCATCAACAGCTCACGCAGCAACGTGCTTCACCTTTACGTCCAGAGACAGCAACTCTTCAAGAATAATTAGCCACGGATTACACGGATCAATCCGTGTAATCATCCGCGTTAATCCGTGGCTAAACGTTCTTGTTGCTATAATCAGCGGCGCATGAACTTAGACGACGCCAAAAAGAAAGCTGCGACGACTTACAACGCAGCTTCAGACTTCTACGATCATCCGGCAAACACTTTCTGGGAACGCTACGGCCGCAGAACCGTCGAACGCCTCCGGCTCACACCCGGAGCCAAAACCCTCGACGTGTGTTGCGGAAGTGGCGCTTCAGCACTTCCTGCTGCTGAGATAGTTGGACCAGGCGGCTCGGTAACAGGCGTCGACCTCGCCGAGAACCTGCTCGAGCTTGCGCGCAACAAAGCACAGCAGCGCGGTCTGAACAACATCGTCTTCCAAACAGGCGATCTAACCCAGCTCCCTTTCGACACCAACAGCTTCGACGCTGTCGTCTGCGTGTTCGGCATCTTCTTCATCCCCGACATGCACGCGGCATTGCGCGAACTGAAACGCGTTGCGCGCAGCGGCGGCACGGTTGCAATCACGACCTGGGGACCGAGGTTCTTCGAGCCTGCCACCAGCATGTTCTGGGACTCTGTTCGCACCGTCAGACCCGACCTCTACAAAGGTTTCAATCCATGGGACCGCATTTCTGAACCGGATGCACTGCGTTCACTTTTCCTCGAAGCAGGCTTCTCTGACGCGGAAGTCACCGCTGAATCCGATTCTCAACCCGTAAACTCCCCGGAAGACTGGTGGGCCGCGATCATGGGCTCCGGTTACCGTGGCACTCTCGACCAACTATCCGCCGCAGATCGCGAACGCGTTCGCGCTAAAAACATCGACTACATCGAACGCACCGGCCTCCGCTCTCTCGAATCAAACGTGGTCTACGGAATAGCGGTAAAAGACTGAAAACAACGCGGAATCGTTTTCGCAACCTTTTCGCTGCGCCCGTGCATCCGACGACGGACACTCTCTCGCGCTCTCCCGCTTGCAAAAGCATTCGAGTCTTGCTAAATCTCGTCAACGGATGCCCCCAAAAGGAGAAGTATTATGAAGAAAACATTTCGACTTCTGCTCTCCGCCTCGCTGTTGCTTTCACTTTGCACTCCGCTACTCGCCGACACAATTCGTCTGAAAGATGGAAGCATTATTCGCGGCAAGGTCATTGGCTTCAAAGACCAGCAGTTCACTATTCTGATCGGCGGCAACGCGAGAGGCAGGCGCGGGCAAACCACCGTCTATGTTGAAGACGTCGAGTCGATTGAGTTTGACGCGACCGGCGGCGTGCCCACTGCCACTGACGATACTACCGCCCGCAACAATCCACCGCCGACACGCACGTCTGTTCCGGAGACTAACAATTCCGATTCACCACGAACCATCGACACGCCTCCGGCTTCGTCGTCGTCGTCGTCGACCCCGACTTTCTTTACGATCAAAGTCGGTGTCAGAGCAGATGCGGCAAACAACGGTTGGACAAACAGCGGTCTCGTAGTCCGAAAGGGTCAACGACTCCGCATCAGTGCCTCGGGCCGCGTGTCGCTCGGTCGCGGACGTTTCTCGACGCCGGCCGGTCTCGCGACGATTCAGGACGGCGAAAAGTTGATGCGCAACGAAGCCACGGGAGCTCTTATCGCGGTAATTGGCGACGATAATGACGACTTTATCCTGGTCGGACCGCGCCGCGATTTCGTTGCACAGCGCGATGGCGTGCTTTTTCTGGGTGTAAACGAGGGTGATTTGGCCGATAATACGGGCAGCTACGATATCGTGATTGAGGCGGAAGCCAGCGGCCGTTAGTGGTAAACTCACGCTGACGCCCCCGCATCAGAACCTACGATTGTGGGTCCTTTTAGAGTTCAAGCCTTGGCTTGCCGTAAAATGGGGCAGCCTAAAGGCTGAACTCTGAACTTTTTAGTACCTTCCTGCTTATGTCCTCGGGAGTCAGAATTATGAGATTTAATCGGTCATATCCACTTTTTTGCATCGTGCTTTCCCTGCTGCTCGTGGGATTGAGCTTTAGTCCTGTTTTGTCGCAGTCGCGACGGCAGCCGCCCAGCAGCAACGAGAAGAAAAACAAACGACCGGGCGAGACCCCGAAGCCGGGCGAGCAGCAGCAGGAGCCGCTTCCGAAAGATCTCGAGCCTGTTAAGCCTCAGGACCTCGAAAAAGTCACTATCGCGACGCAGATCGTGAACGTCGATGCCGTCGTCTATCACAAGAAGAGCGGGCAGATCGTCACTAACCTGAAGAAACCAAACTTCGCGGTCTTCGATAACGG
>DASUPZ010000522.1:0-3903 GCA_036280855.1 Pyrinomonadaceae bacterium
CCTTGCTCGCTGTAATCACAACAATGAATGGGCAGAACACATCTGACAAATTAATTTCGCGAGTTGATCACCTCGTCTATGCCACGCCCGATCTGGACCGCGGCGTCGATGAGATCGAAAAACTCATAGGCGTCCGGGCCACTGCTGGAGGCCGGCATCCGCAGTGGGGAACAAGAAACGCCCTGCTCGCGCTTGGACCAACCACCTACCTGGAGATACTAGGCCCCGACCCGGAACAGCCTCCGCCAAAAGAGCCTCGACCCCTCGGCCTCGACCAACTCAAAGAATCACGGCTCGTCGCGTGGTTTGTCAGTAGTCGTGCCCTCGAGCAGGTGAGACGTGAGGCCGTGCGCAAGGGCGTGCCACTCGGCGAGGTTAAATCGGGGAGCCGGCGGCGAACGGATGGCGTTCAACTCTCATGGCAGTTCACAGATCCTTTGACGCCGGTAGCCGACGGCATCGTTCCGTTGTTCATTGACTGGGGAGACTCGCCTCACCCTGCTCACAGCGCAACCAAGGGCGCCACGCTGGTTAGGCTTCGCGCGGAGCACCCTGACGCTAACAAGGTCCGCGAGATGTTGCGGCACCTGGGCGTAGATCTACCTGTGGAACGAGGCCCGAGTCCGGCGCTGATCGCGATCATTGAAGGGCCTCGAGGCCGTGTGGAACTGCGGTAATCAACAACTAGTTTGAGGAAAACTTGAATCGCTAAAAACTTGCGCTAAAAACGTTCACGGCTTCACTTCCGGCAGCTTCTTAAACCCACTCTCCAACGCCTTGCGCAGCCGGTCCACCGCGGTCGTCGGGTCGCCGGGGAAAATCGGATCCGTATACAGCAGCACTTCACCGTTTCGCGCATCCACTATCCCGATCTGTAAGCGCAGATAAGCCGGAGTTCCGCCAACCAGCATGCGAAACGCAGTTTTGCCGCTCGTCAGTTTCTTTCCCTCACCACGAATGAAAACGACCGCGTCTGCACCCTTCTCTAAATTCAGGTTCAGCACTTCATCGCCCATCGTGAAGCGACCTTTCTTAACGTCGCTGCGCTTCTTCATGATCTTGGGCAACAGATCGTCAAACCTGGTTTGAAAGTCGGCGACGTTGTACTTCTGCTGCGGGTCGGCGTCAGGAGATGCCGCGGTATTCGCCAGAGTTGTGACGTGTTTCTTCTTCGACAACACTTCAGCGATCATCGCTTCTACACGCGCGCTCAACTCTTCCGACTCAGCGGCCATGCCTTCCGGACCTTTCATGCTATCGCGCACGACAGTCACCTTCGCCGGCAATACAACGACGCGACGAATCGTGGTTTCTTTCGACGCGACCTTCGGATGAAGAAATTGGCCCTGGACCGGATGCGCGCCCGACACGATGAGCAGTACCACGAGACCAAACATCATCTTTCGCACACTCATTTCAGCTTCTCCTTCAACGCTTCAAGGCGTCTTTGAATTCGTTCGCGATCGATCGCCGAGGGCGACAGCTCAAGGTATTTCTCATATTCCACGGCCGCATCGCTTCCTCGTCCGAGTTTCTCGTAAAGCATGCCGAGCCCGCGATGGGCCACCGGCACCGGGTTCTCAGCGTTCAAGGCGCGCCGGTACAACTCTTCGGCCAGTTGCTGATGTCGTTGCCAGTTGTCCTTACCCGCGGGCGTCGCAAGTAGTTCGCGCTCCTCTTCTTCCGCCGTGCGCTTCTCGCGTTTCTTCGAGGCATCCTTCTTTGCGCTGTTCGTCAATTCTTTTTCAGTTAGCTCCGGCGCACGTGGTCCAAGCGTGCGATAGCTTTCGGCTAACCAAAACAGGTTTTCCGAGTCGCCATGAAAATCGACCAGACGATGCGCGCGGTAAAGGGCTGAACGAACGCGACCGGCATTGATCGCCAGCTGAAGATCGTGCCGCATTACCGATTCGATGTTACGGAAGTACGACGCCCGCTCTCGATTCAACTCCATCTGGTGCGTCACCGTGTTGGCCCGCGCTCCGAGATAACTACTCAGATACTTCATTCGTTCATCAAGCGACGGGTGGTCGTTATAAAACAGCCGGACATTCTCGCCTTCGATGTCTTTATCCAGCAGCTTCATCACGTTGACCATTTCTTCAGGCGGGTATTCAGCCGTGATCATCATGTCAATGCCTTTGATGTCAGCCTCCCGCTCCAGCTCACGGCTGTAACCATAGATCGTTGCAACCATGATGAATGGCGCAACCGTCGTGACCGCCATTACGACCGCTCCAACAACACCGAAGGGCGCATACGCGCCCACGGCCGACATCACGTTCATGGTCAGAAACTTTTTGCGGCTGCTGCGATTATGCAAGTACGTATGCCGCCCCATTACGTGCGTCACCTCGTGTGCGATGATCGCTGCCAACTGTGATTCGTTATCGAGGAGCGTCATCAATCCGGTGGTGACGTAGATCGAGCCGTTCGGGAGCGCGAAGGCGTTCGGCTGCGGATCGCGTAGTGCGCGAAATCTCCACGACACGTTTTCAAGCACGAGCCCACGGGGAATCAACGATTGCCCGATGCGACGCAAGTAAGCATTCGCCGGTGCGTCTGCGAGCACGAGGCCGTCGCGCTCAAGCCGGCGGTCGAGCAGATCTGACTGCTCGAGCAGCTCCAGATCCACTTCGCCAAACTTGAATTGTTCATTGACGGGCGGAGGCGTGGCTTCGACGGGCGCAGTCTTCTTTTGAGCGAACGCAACAGGACCAGGTGAAGCGACGACGATACAGACGCAGAGCGCTGCAATGATCAGACTTGTGGGCTTGCGGGGGAACATAGCACGCAAATTTCAGGGCCAGGTGATCGTGACTTTCGTCAAAAGCTGTCGCAAACGATACAAGGTGGGCTTTCAGATGTAAATCCCTACTTATAGGTCTTGCCGTTATGTATTACCCAACCCGCGACGTGCTTGCCGCGCGGATCATGGTGCGTCCAATGAATGACACCACCCTTTTCGTTCCAGACATACTCGCCGTTGAAACGAACACTGTCGCCTACTGCGAGTGCGTCGATTCGCGGGGCGAGGTCGATATTGTGCGCAATGAGGAGTGTTTGTCCTGACGCAAGCTGAACAATGAATCGCTGGTGTCGCGACCCGTTCATATCGTCCGGCAAAAGGCGGGTCACCGTGCCCTCGCCCTCGACTTGTACGTCGCTTTCTCTATTTTCAAACGCACGCGCGATCGGATCGTCGTCGACTGCTGTACGCGGTTCAGCGGCTGGACTGGCGCCCGTGATGAGGAACGCTTTTTTCGGGCAAGTCCCGACGAGAGGTCCCTGCGCTTCCGAAGCAATGGAGAACCCCGCCGGCACAGGCGACTCCGCGCAGATGATGTCGCCGTTTTCGGGGCGCGCTACCAACAACTCAGCGCCGTTGCTGCAAGCTGAATTGCGCTTGTAACCAACGACAACCATGCCGTTCGGCACAGATTCAATTTTGCAGATGACCGCCGGCGATGATGGTTTGCGCGTTTTGCGCGTCGATCTTTGAGCAGTCGCTCCTGATGGAAGTAAACAAAGGAGCACCGATAACAGCAGAAGCCTGATGAGTTGATGCATTTGAGATCCTCGTTGGGTTGTCAAGATGATGGGTGGTTGAGGAGCCGAGGCGTGCGTTTATGACCCAAATTCAAACTAGCAAATCCGGCGCGAACTGATCAAGCAATCTTTTTCGTGCTGGTTCAGTTCGAAACTAAATCCGAGTACGCCGAAGGCGTTCGCTAATGTGAGCCCAGGGTTGCACTAACGCTGAAGGCGTTAGGTAATGTGAGCCCAGGGTTGCACCCAACGCCGAAGGCGTTCGCTAATGTGAGCCCAGGGTTGCACCCAACGCCGAAGGCGTTCGCTAATGTGAGCCCAGGGTTGCACCCAACGCCGAAGGCGTTCGCTAAT
>DASUPZ010000523.1:0-5332 GCA_036280855.1 Pyrinomonadaceae bacterium
CGCGTAGTAGTGATTTGTTAAGCGCGCATCGCCGAGATCGCGAGCGGCAATCCGGCCGGTAACGGTGTTCGTGCGCACCGGTGCAGGCGTGTTCGGATCGAGCGACTGTGCGAACGATGCAGTCGCAACCACAAGGATCCAAAGCAGAAGGCAAGCTGTTCGAATCACCGGGAGAGGATAACAGAAACTCTTAACAGAACTGTAGGGGTGGCCCTCCGTGGCCACCCCTGCGCTGAACTCTTTTCGGTGAGGGAGTTCCACACAGGAGCGGCCACGGAGGGCCGCCCCTACAGTTGCGCCCGTTGATGGCGTAATTCTGCTATCCTTTGCAGCATGAAATTCCTGTTTTGCTTGTTGTTTCTACTGTTCTCTTCCCTTCCAACTTTCGCGCAGTGGACTTTAAAACTCGACAAAGACGTCCGTTTCTATCAACTGACTGAAATGGGAATCATCATCGCGGGCACTGAGAAGTCGCTTTACGCGATCGATGCCGCGAACGGCGAAACGCTCTGGCACCGCAAAGACACTTCGCTCGACGAGACTGACGTTGCCCTCGTGCCCGGAACAGAGCTGTTGCTGCTGAGTCTCGAAAAAGGCGACAAGGCGCGGATCGAAGGCGTGAATGCCGTCACCGGCAACTCCATCTGGCGCAGCGACAAACTCAAAGGCGCAGTGATGCAGATCTCGGTCGATCCGGATCAAAACGCGCTCGCCGTTGTGCTCGCAAAAGACGCGAAGAGCCGCCCGCGTGAGGGTTTCAAACGTCGCCCGCTCGTGCATGTGCTGAATCTCGGCGACGGCAAAGAGCTCTGGAAATACGAAGCGAGCGAAGTCGAGATGATGCCGGCGCGCTGGCACGAAGACTCGGACAAAGAAGTCAACTACACGTTCGACAACTACTATCCACCGGTCTTTGACGGCGGCCGCCTCTATCTTTTCTATGAAGGCGTGACTTCGTTCGACAACCGCAGCGGCAAAGAGCGTCTGCGTGAGAAGTATCGAGTCAACGAAGACGGGCTTGCGCTTACGGAAGCGCAGCCGATCTTTACCGAGTCGTCGATCTTCGTTTCGAGTCACGGGCGCGTGCGAGCGATTTCGCGCAGGACTGGCGACACCGAGTGGGAAGCAAAAGATCTCGGACTCACGCCCGAGATGTTTCTCGTTGGCGATGTTCTTTACGTGCGTACCGGAGGGCAATTCACGCGTCTCAAAGACGGAGACGTGGTCGAGCGTGGTTCGTACGGCGTGAGTGCAATCGACGCGCTCACGGGCAAGGTGCTGTGGCGTTATAAAGGCGCAGACAAAGGCATCACGAACCTTCTACTGCCTGCTCGAAACACGATCGCGATGGCAGATCGTGATGATTTGATCCTGATCGACGCAGGCAGCGGCAAGCGAACACTGCGCGTGTCACACAAGATCGAGCGTGCATCGTTTGGAGTGTTGAATGAACGCGGCGAGATCGTGATCGGCGGACAATCCGAGATCGCGGCTTTCAATCCTGCAAGTGGCCTGCAACTTTGGCGCGCGCGTTACACGCCTCCAGGCCGCGGGATCTTTCGCACGGTCGCGGCGATCGCGGCTCGCGCAACGTCGCTCTATTTTCGTTATGGTGGCACGGCAATGACGGCCGTGCGCGGCGTGCAGATCGCGCGTGCAGTTACGAGTTTGAGCTGGTCGGGACTGGCTTCGCGTTCTTCGTTTTCAAACTTGCAAACACTCGCGACAGCTTCGGGCAGAAGAAACTCGGATCGAGGCATTCGCGAGAGAATCGTCGATCGTGTCGATCCTTCACGCCAGCTCGATCGCCTGTCGCGTTATCTCTGGCATCGCGAGCGGCTCGCGACGATGCGCGGGCAGTGGATGTATTTCTACACAGACCTCAAAACTCGCGACGGCAATGGTCTCGCGGGTGTGAATATAGATAACGGCAGAACCGAGCGCGAGATACGCTTAGCAGATCTCGACGAGCGCTTTATCACTGATGAAGTGCTCGGCCAGATGTTTGTCGCGTTAGGCAATCGATTAATCAGTCACCGGTTACGCTGATCAAACTCGCGCGCTACGGAGACGCAGGGCATTGCCGATAACGGAAACTGAGCTGAAGCTCATCGCAGCCGCAGCGATCATCGGGCTGAGCAGTATCCCGAAGAACGGGTACAGCACTCCTGCCGCCACCGGCACGCCGAGTGTGTTGTAGACAAACGCGAAGAAAAGGTTCTGCTTGATGTTCTTCATCGTCGCGCGGCTGAGCGAACGCGCGCGCGCGATCCCGCGCAGATCTCCCTTCACGAGTGTCACGTCCGCGCTCTTCATCGCGACGTCAGTTCCCGTCCCCATCGCAATTCCGACGTGCGCCTGCGCGAGTGCGGGTGCGTCGTTGATTCCATCGCCGGCCATCGCAACGATGCGGCCCTCGTTCTGCAATCGCTTGACGGCTTCAACTTTCTGGTCCGGCAAAACCTCGGCAACAACATCATCCATCCCAAGCTTTCGCGCGACTGCTTCCGCAGTTGTGCGACTATCGCCGGTAAGCATCACGAGGCGAATGCCGTCCGCGTGGAGTTGCCGCACGGCCTCAGGCGTCGTTTTCTTGATCGGATCGGCCACGCCGATGAGTCCGGCAGGCTTATCGTCAACGGCAACAAACATGATCGTTTGCCCGTTGGCACGCAGTTCTTCCGCTCTCGTCACTAACTCACCCGGATCGATGTTTAGTTTCTCAAAGAGCGCGCGATTACCGAGGGCGACACGATGACCATCCACCTCTCCAACCACGCCACGGCCGGTCAACGAATCAAACGCAACCGCATCAACCAGCTCGACCCCGCGTTCGCGTGAGCCGGCGACTATAGCCGCCGCAAGCGGATGTTCGCTGCTGCGCTCCAGGCTCGCTGCCAACCGCAGAAACGTTCGTTCATCGATCGCGCCAACCGTGACGACGCTTTCGAGTTTTGGTTTGCCCTCGGTCAGCGTTCCGGTCTTATCGACGACGAGGGTATCGACCTTTCGCAGCACCTCAATCGCTTCTGCGTTCCTGAAGAGGACGCCGCTCCGCGCTGCTTTTCCAGTGGCCACCATGATCGACATCGGCGTTGCCAATCCAAGCGCGCAGGGACACGCGATGATCAGTACCGCGACTGCGTTTACGAGGCCGTAGGCCATGCGTGGTTCCGGTCCCCAGATGCTCCACACGATAAAAGTAAGCACCGCAACGATCACAACCGCAGGCACGAAATAACTCGACACAACGTCCGCCAGTCGCTGTATCGGCGCGCGGCTGCGCTGCGCTTCGGCAACCATCTGCACGATCTGCGCCAGCAGTGTTTCAGAACCGATGCGTTCGGCGCGCATCACAAAGGATCCGGTGGAGTTAATTGTGCCGCCAACCACCTGATCGCCGGCTGTCTTCTCCACGGGAATGGGCTCGCCGGTGATCATCGACTCATCCACAGCACTCGAACCCTCCAGCACAACACCGTCGACAGGAATTCTTTCACCCGGCCGCACACGCAGACGATTTCCCACATGAACATGTTCGAGCGGAATATCTTCTTCCTGGCCGTTCTCTTTGATTCGTTGCGCGGTTTTGGGCGCAAGCCCGAGCAGTTCTTTAATCGCTGAGCCCGTCTGACTGCGCGCGCGCAACTCGAGCACCTGGCCCAGCAATACGAGCGCTACGATCACCGACGCTGCTTCGAAATAAACCGGCACGTTGCCGTGGTGGTCGCGAAACGATGCCGGGAACACGCCAGGCGAAAACACGGCGATAAGGCTGAAGAGGTATCCAACCCCGACACCCAAACCGATCAACGTAAACATGTTCAGATTACGATTGACGACCGACTGCCACGCACGCACGAAGAACGGCCAGCCGCACCACAACACTACCGGCGAGGCAAACAGCAGTTGCAGCCATTGCATTGCAGACACCGGTACGAGTCGTTGCAAAGGCTGACCGGGAATCATCTCGCCCATCGCGAGCACGAACACGGGAATCGTAAGGATGACGGCGACCCAGAACCGGCGAGTCATGTCCACGAGTTCGGGATTTGCTTCTTCGTCGAGCGAAACCGTCACCGGTTCGAGCGCCATGCCGCAGATCGGGCAACTGCCTGGTCCATCGCGCACGATCTCCGGATGCATCGGGCAGGTGTATCTCTTACCGACGACCGGTTTTTCTTCGCGAGTAATTCCAACCGGCTGACGCGTAAGTCCAACTGGCTCCGACGCGGATCCCGTTTTGTTCAGAAACTTTTCCGGATCTTCGCGAAAGCGATGTACGCAGTGTGTGCTGCAGAAGTAATAAGTCGTACCCTGGTATTCGACCGATCCGGCCGCGCGCTCTGGATCGACAGTCATGCCACAAACCGGATCGATCACGCCGGATGCTGTGTGTTCTGCTACGTGATTCATAAAGCTTTTATCTTCGAAACTTTTCCTTCCACCGCGAGTGCCGCGGCGTACTCACTACCGACGTCAATATCACTCATAAACCAGCGCGTTGCATCTTCCTGATCGATTCGCAGCAACTCCGCCGCGACTCCGGGAGCAAGCGTCACGTCGAAGCAGTCGAGCGCCTGGGACATTCCCTTGCCCGTTGCTTTGATGAACGCTTCCTTGCGCGTCCAGCACCGGAAAAATGCGGCTACGCGTTCTTCCTCGGCCAGGCGGTTGAAGATTGCAACTTCGGCGCGCGAGAAGAAACGTTGTGCGATGTCGGCACCCGCAAAGTCTGCACGCATGTACTCAACGTCAACTCCGATCTCGTTGTCTTCAGTGACTGCAAGCAGGGCCAGGTTATGCGAGTGCGACATGTTGAAACGCAGCCGCGTGCTTTTGTGTTCACCATTCAGAGCCGGTTTGCCATACGCGCCGTAAGCAAACTGCAGCGATTCAGGCTTCGCGCCGAGATAACGGCCCAACACGTCTCGCAGGAACCCACGGCCAACGACGAAACCGCGCTGGTGCTTTTCGAAGTGGAACCGTCCAGCGCGTTGCGCTTCGTCTGCGTCGAGCGTGGGCCAGAACTTGTCTAACACGTCGTCGGGCTGCGCCAACTCGGTGCGCCAAACATGTACTTCGCCTGGTTCAAGTTCATACCGCATCATCTCAGTAAGAACTTAAACCACAAAGACACCAGACACAAAACCTTGGAGTGCGGCGGCCTGGCGCCGCTTTCATTTCGATCACGCGATCGAGTAATAAAGCGACGCCAGGCCGCCGAACTCCAAGGTTTTGTATCTGGTGTCTTTGTGGTTTAAGTTCTTTTCTGAAATGATTCGGTATTCGCTTGAACCAGGCGAAGTGCATGTTTGGCGCACGGAGTTGG
>DASUPZ010000524.1:0-7342 GCA_036280855.1 Pyrinomonadaceae bacterium
CTGACATGAACGACTACAACGCGATGAACGAGCTTTATCGCAAGCAGTTCAAGGGCGACCCGCCGGCGCGGACGACTGTGCAGGTTGCGCGACTGCCTCGCGACGCGCGGATCGAGATTGAAGCCGTCGCTGTCCTGAAATAATCATGTAAATCTTGAAAATCCTGTAATCCTGTCAAAGGGTTTATCCGAAGCAGTAGAGACGTCCGTCCTGCGACCCGATGACAATCCGCCCGTTAGCAATCGCCGGTGAGGCTGACAGCGGAGCACCCGTATCAAATTCCCAAAGCTTCGCGCCGGTATTTACATTCAAAACATAGAACCGACCGTCATTTGACCCAACGAAAACGCGCCCGCCCGCGATCGCAGGCGATGATTCCACGCGCTGACGCGTCGTGAAAGTCCACGCAGGTTTTCCAGCCAGCGTTAACCCATGGACCATCTTGTCGCGGCCACCGAGCACGACGTGCGAAGACGTAACTGCCGCAGATGAGTAAAACGGGAACTTCCGTTGCGGGTGTTCATAACGCCAGGCGATTTCGCGTTTGCCCAGATCTACTCCCAGCACTTCGTTGTCAAACGTGCCGTAGAAAGCGGAGCCTCCTCGCAACGCCGGCGACGCACCCGTGTACGCGCCTGACGAAATGTGAAAGACCTCTTTCCCATCAGAAATTCGAATGGCGCGAAATAGCTCGTCACAGCCGGCGATAAATGCCAGGCCGTCGGCAATGCCGGGCGTCGCGTGCACTGGCCCATTCGTTTTGAACTTCCATTTCAGCGAACCGTCGCGGGCTGAGAGGCAATAAAGTTGTTCGTCGTAAGAGCCCATCAAAACCAGGTCGCCGACAACCACCGGCGACGATTTGATCTCGCCCCCGACTTTGTAAGCCCACAGCTTTCTGCCGTCTGTCGCGTTTACCGCGTTGATCCATCCGCCCTGGTTTCCTACGAAGACCACACCACCACTGTACGCCGGTGACGATTCACCAATCGGCGCTCCCGTCGAGAAGGTCCAGTAAACGGATCCGTTTTCAAGACTTAGCGCGACGAGATCGCCTTTGTTCGAGCCTACAAAAACAGTTCCACCTACGATTGCTGCCGACGATTCGATCGAATCACCTGCTTCGTAAGTCCACAATGGTTTCAGCGACGCCGGAACGTTTGATTGCGACACTCCGGTCAACGAGTGGTTGCCACGGAACTGGGCCCAGTTGTTAGCCGGCGTGTCGGCCATCGCTGAGATCGCCAGGGTTAAAATCAGGAATAAAATCTTCAATACACGCATTGGTAGACCTCGATTGCTCCTTCCTTGTTAAAGGGCCTTGGATTGAAAGTTCCAGTCCATTGCTCCGCGGCTTCAGATGCGAGTTCCATGAGCTCGTTTTCTTTAACGCCCGTAGTGCGGAGCTGTTGGCGCAACCCGCCCGCTTCAGCCAGTTCTTCAAGGCGGCGCGCGAGTGCTTCTGTTGCACTCAGATCCTTTCTTTTATCCGCGACACTGGACCAGCTCAGCAAGCGCTCGTAGTCGTCAGCGGCGACGCTCTCGTTCCAACGCACAACTGACGGCAGCAACATCGCGATCGCCGCGCCATGGGCCGTTCCGTAACGAGCGGTGAGTGGATTCGCACACGCGTGAGTTGCGCCGAGCATTGAATTCTCGATTGCAACCCCCGCGTAAAACGCTCCGAGCTGCATTGCGCCACGTGCTTCCAGGTTATTCGGCTGGCTGAGCACGCGTTCGTAATTCGGCTCGAGCAGTCGCCACGCTTCGCGCGAGAACAGTTCCGAGACTGGATTACGTTTCGTAGTGACTGCCGTTTCAATAGCGTGGGCGATGGCGTCGAAGCCGGATGTGGCAGTGATGCTTTGGGGTTGTGAAACAGTAAGCGCCGGATCGAGAAGCGCAACACGAAATGCCGCCTTTGGATCTCCGCACGCCATTTTCACGTGAGTCTCTGCGTCGGAGATCAGCGCGTACGTTTGTCCTTCACTTCCGGTGCCTGCGGTCGTGGGTATGGCAATCATCGGCAACATCGGTTTCGTCGCAAGGCCATAGCCACGATAGTCAGACATGCGGCCGCCGTTAGTCAGCAGAAAGTTGATGCCCTTCGCACAATCGAGCGAACTGCCGCCGCCGAGCCCAATGATCGAATCGATATTCAAAGAGGAGGTGAACCGGGTTCCCGCCTCAACCATGCGCGTGTCGGGATTGCTTTCGAAGTCGTGGAAGCGAAAGACCTCGACGCCCGCTTTTTCAAGGGGCGTGACTGCTTCATCGACGTGTCCGGATGCAACGAGACCATGATCGGCGACCAGCAGCGTGCGTTTGAAATTCAGTTCACGCGCCAGGTCGCCGAGACGTTCGATCACTCCTGCGCCGAAGATCACGCGAGTACGAGGTTGAAAATCAAAGTTCTTCAGATCTCATCCTTCCTTAGCCACAAAAAAGCACAAGAAGCACAAACAATTACAGTTGTGCTTTTTGTGCCTTTTCGTGGCTGCTCAATCATTTTCTCCGCGCAGTAGTTGGCTTCGGTGCAGCAGCTTCCGACAATGCGTAAAGTTGATTGCGGTTCGAGATATAGAGCGTTCCGTTTGCGGGAACAGGTGTCGAATAAACAGAGCTGCCCATGTTTAATTCGGCGAGCACCTTCTTGGTTTTACCTTCCTGCAGGATCACCACGTCGCCGTCTTCATCGCCGAGATAGAGCTTGCCGTCGACTAACAACGGCGAACCCCAAACCGCGGCGAAAACGTCGTGTACCCACAGCTGCTGACCAGTCTTGGCGTCGATCGCGTGAAGGAAACCACTGAAATCAGGCTGGTAGACAATCCCGTCTTTAATCGCGGGGGTTGAGATTGAACGCCGGATCTTGTCGTAGTGCCAGATCATTCCGGTCTTTGTGATGTCGCCGCGCTTGGTGCCGTCGATGCAGTACATGTGGCCCACGCCTTCGCCGTGTTCCGGATCCTGGCCGTTGGCGAGGTAAACTTTGTCCTCGTAGATGACCGGCGTGCTGATGATCTCGTTGCGTGTCTTCGGCCACACGGAATCTTTCGGATTTGTATCAAACTCCCAAAGCTTCTTTCCGGTCGCTGCTTCGTAGCCGTGCACCCAGCCGTCGCCCTGCCCGTGTACGACCTGGACCACGCCGCCGATCGTTCCCACCGTAGGCGAGCACCACTGTCCGTGAAGAATTTTCTCATTCACGGAGTTGTCTTCCCACACCAGCTTTCCAGTCTTCTTGTTGACTGCGATGATCGCCGGCGACTTTGGTGAAGGAACGTTGACGTGACTTTCATCCTGGCCGTTTGAAGTGCTGACGAAGATCAGATCGCCGTGCGCAACTGGTGACGAGTTCGCGAGATTGTGTGGAAGTGCACCCACCTCTTCGATCATGTCGAAACGCCAGATGACGTCGCCATTGAACTCACCAGTGAGTTTTTCATCCGTAACCGGACCATCATTCTCTTTGTCGCGAAAGCCCTGCGCGTCGAGACACACGAGCTCAGCGCGGTTCGAAACGTAATAAACCCGATCGCCTTCGACCAACGGCGACGATGCAACGCCCTGGTACGGCCAATCGTTTACGCGGCCTGCGGCGAGCTTGTCATGGACCATCTGCCAGAGGAACTGGCCGTCTGACTCGCGAAACGCCATCAGGATGCCCTTGTCGCCGGTGATCTTCGGATCGCGCAGTCCCTCGTTGTTTGTGCCAACGTAAACAACCCCGCCGGCAACTACAGCGTTGCCGTAAGTCTGCGAGCCGAGCTGGGCAACCCACTTCACGTTCTTCTTGGTCTTGACGTCCCAGCTCGTCGGCAATCCTTTCATATTGGAGATCATGTTGCGATCCGGAGTGCCGCCCCACATGGGCCAATCACCGGAACCGGGATCGGACGCTGAAACAGACGGCGCCACGGTGTAAACAGCAACACTCATGGCAACGAGCGCTGAAACCAGGACAGCGAGGCGAAGACGGGACGGTCGATTGCTGTTAGCCGTTAAAACTGCGTTGGACTTTAACATTTTGAATCTCATTTGTTGGCGTACACCTTTATGTTGTCGAAGTAAATTTCAGCGAGACCGTTGCCGAATATTCCGGGGGCTCCCTGCCGGTTAGGAATCGGATCGATGCGTTCGATCATCCACGCGGCGGGCTCAGCCTCGCCCACGGCCCATGCTTTTCCACGCGCGCGCGTTTTCCCGTCGGGAAGATTCGCGACTTCCAGTTTCAATCGATACCACGTATCGGGTTTCCATGCGAACGCCATGCTCTTCGTGCGTTCGGTTTCAGGCTGCCACGGTTCGATGTTGAGCAGTTGGCTGTTGCCGTAAAGAGTCAACACGTAGCGCTGTGCGATTATGCCCGCGTCGCCTTGCTGCCGGCGTTTCGTGGTCGCGAACACGTCGCCCTCGACGGTGTAGTTGGACCAGTCGGAGGGTCCGATGTACGCACGCGAGCGGCTCAGCAGCGATGAACCTTCAGTTAACTTTGCGAGCACCTTATTTCCATTCTGGTCTCGCACTGCGAACTTCATCGTCATCTGCACCCACGCAGGCGGGACTGAATTCGCTTCAAACGAATCAAACGCTTCACTCCACGGCCGCGGTGGAAAAACGCGCACGCGCGCCGCACCGCTGATGCCGCCAACCGTGGCTTTCACCAGACCTGCCTGCGGCGCTGCATCACCGCCGGCAGTAAACTGACCATTCTCGACATTGCCTTTCAATTGTTCAAGCGACCACGTTGCGGCAGTCTCTTCACGAATGAAATTTCCCTGCGCGTCAAACAGCCGCGCGCGAAAGTTCACCTTATCCCCGGCCTTGAGGATGAGTTCTGTTGGAACCACCTGCACGTGCGTCGCGGGGTTCGAGCTTACTGTTGTCCCGGCCGGCGTTTGCGGCGTGGCGGTAGAGCTTTGCGTCGTTTTCTTGCCGATCGCATAAAGACCGGAATCGCTGACAAAGTAAATACGTCCGTTCGAGATCGCCGCTGAACCGATGATTGCTTCGGGTTGCGACTCAGTTCCCAACTGATCCTGGTCCAGGATCTCGCACCCGGTCGCGCTCGGTTTCAGAATGAAAAACTTTCCGTTCTCAGTGCCGACGTAAAGTTTGCCATCGGCGAGCACCGGCGAAGACCTTTGAATCGTACCGAGATTTTGTAGCCAGAGTTGCTTTCCGGTGTTGATGTCGAATGCCGCGATGTTCGCGCCGTTGTCGATGTGATAGATGCGATCGCCGTCGATCACAGGGGAAGAGAACCCGCCCTGCCAGCCGTAGTTGGCCCACTTGACGTTCTCTTTTTTGATATCGCCTTTGGCGGTTGCATCAACGGCGACCATCATGCCCATCTCGTTCGAGTCGAGGTTTTCCTCACTGTGCGTGAGAATCGCGGTTGTGCCCTTCACGACGACGCCGGTGTTGAGTCCGCGTTTGCTGATCTCGTATCTCCACACGGGCTCGCCCGTCTGCGGTTTGATGGCATGGACCACGCCATCGCTGGCGCCTTGAATCAGCAGGCGAGTGCCGTTGATGTTGGCGATGATCGGAGGCGCATACGTTGTGTCGTAGGGACGCAGGCCGGGCGAACTGATCCACATAGTCTCGCCGGTTTTTTTATCGAAGGCCATGAAGCGATGTCCGCCGCGTCCATGCTGGCCCCAGATAAATGTCACGCCGCTGACGATGACGAGATCGCCGTCAATGATCGGGGAAACTGTGCGGCCGCCGTGCGTTGTCAGCAGGCCGAAGTCTTCGCCGAGTGATCGTTCCCATAAAACCTTTCCATCACGATTCAGGCCGATCAGGTTGCCGCCGACGCCAAACACGTAGACGTTTCCAGTCGACGGATCGCCGACGGGCGAGGCCCAGCCAACGCGATGTGGAGGCACATCGCTCAGGTAGATGTTGAAGCGATGCTCCCACAGAAGTTTTCCGGTGTCGGCGTTGAAAGAAAGGATTCGCTCTTGCAGCGTCTCACCCTTGCCTGCGGTGTTTACGAGGTAGACGCGATCGCCCATAACGATCGGCGCCGAGCGTCCACCGTAAGGTGCTTTCCACGCGAGGTTGTCACCAGCCGGCGACCACTTGACCGGCAGGTTCTTTTCCGACGAGACACCGTCGCGTGCAGGACCACGCCATTCGGCCCAATCGCTTGCCGCCACGAAGGAGAAAGCGAAGCAGATAGTCAAACAAGCGTTCAAATAAATGGAGATCAGCTTAGTCATTTTGGAGGCCTGTCATTGAAACTGGAAAATTGGTCCGACTTAACAAAAAAAAGCTGCGCAAAGGACCAGATGTAATGCGCGCTTGCAACCTTAAGGATGTACAATACGTAAGCTCACGTTGCTGCGTTACATTTTTTCTGTTGATTCTAGCAGGTTCCGTCTCATCCGTTAATCTGTCGGTAATTTTGGATTTGTTCCACCCGCGAGGAGAAATCATGTTGGTGCTACAAAAGGTCTTCCTCTTTTCCCTTTTGGCTTTGCTGTTTTTACAAGACGGCGCGACTTCGAAACAACAGTTGAACGATCAGCTTTATGAAGCTGTTCGCAAAGGCGACGCTGCGGCTGTTGCTTCACTCCTGGACCGCGGTGCTGACGTCAATGCGAAGTTTCGTTACGGCGCGACCGCTCTTTTCAAAGCCGCTGAACGTGGCAACGTCGAAATCGCGAAGGTCCTGCTCGATCGTGGCGCTGACGTGAAAGTGAAAGATACTTTCTACGGCGCAACGGCGATGACCTGGGCCCTCGACGGCAAGCATGTCGCGGTCGTTCGAATGCTCCTGGAGAAGAACGCAGAGGACGCCGAAAATGTCTTGCTGACAGGCGTCCGCGAGGAGAATGAAGAGTATGTGAAGATGGGGCTCGATCGGGGAGGTGTGAGTCCGGAGAGCATGACCGTCGCACTCCTCATCGCCTCCGCCGAGGGAGAAAAGAGCAAGGGAATTGCGGAGATGTTGAAGAAAGCGGGCGCTATGCCACCGCCGGATGTTGATGCTGCGACGCTTCAGTCGTATGCGGGGAAATACAAGGGCGAGCCGGGGCCGGAATTTACGTTCGTCGTCAAAGAAGGCGTTTTGTTTGTGACCGGGTTGGGTCGCGGTGAAGCGCGATTGATGCCGCTGGATAACACGACGTTCCGTCCGCTGTTTGCTCCGCTGAGGCTCACGTTCAACGTCGAGGGCGGGAAGGTCACGGGATTGACGTTTAAGACAGCACAGAACACGACGCAGATGAAGCGTCTCGAGACGAGCCAGTAAGTTTAGAGTTCAGCTTTAATCTGTTTGAAGTCCTGAAGCGTTGGATCGGATCTTTGCTCCGGAGGAGCAAGATGT
>DASUPZ010000525.1:0-3093 GCA_036280855.1 Pyrinomonadaceae bacterium
AGCGCAGCGAGCACGATCATCGAAACACCAATCACCCAGATCACCTGTAGAAAGCCGAGGAACCGGTAGTCAAAGTTAAAGGTGATCACGAGCCTTACGATCGTCAGTTCGAGCAGGATCAACCACAGACCGCGCGTCACGAGAAAACGCGACAACTGCGCCTTGCTCTTGCCGCGCGCAAACTGAAGGTGAGCACTGGTACCTGCGAGAAGCACAAAGACGGGCGCGCAGAAGTGTGTGATCCACCGCGTGAAGTATAAGGCGATGTTGGTGCGAGCTGGGTCGGTTGCGTCAAACTGGAAGGTAGCGGTGTGAACGAAGTCCCTTGTGTGATCGAGCATCATCACTACCATGACAATGCCACGCAGGAGATCGATCGAATCTATTCGCCGGGGGTTTTCTGGCATAGTTTGCCACGGATTACGCTGATTAAAGCTCGATGGGCTGTGCGGATATCACGTGTTCGAGCGAACGCAGGGCTTGCAGTGTCTCTTTACTCAAGGGCGCATCCACCTCGATAACGGCCATCGCTTCGCCACCGCGCTCGCGGCGTCCCAGATGAAAGCGGCTGATGTTTACGCCTCCCTGCCCGAGGATCGTGCCGATGCTTCCTATCACGCCGGGAACGTCCTGGCTGCGAGTGACGAGCATGTGGCCGTGCGGCATGGCTTCGAGATAGAAACCGTCGATCTCGGTGATACGCCCTTCGCGCCGTTGACCGCCATAGCCAAAAAGAGTTCCAGCCAGACTTTGCGTCGACCGGCCCGCGCTGATCTCGGTGCGAATAGCCGGCGCCATCTCGCCGCCGCTGCGAATGTAAGTGGTGGTGACTTTAATTCCCCGCTCTTCCGCGATTAGAAATGCGTTGACGGCGTTTACACGAGCACTGACGTCACGCAGCAACCCCGCAAGAAAGGCACGCGTGACCGGCGTTGCATCAAGGTCAACAACTTCACCCGCAAATTCAATCCTGACTTCACTCACCGGCCTATCCACGAGCTGGGCCTGAAAGCGTCCCAAACTCTCCGCGAGCGCAACGTAGGGTTGGACCAGGTTGAACTCTTTTACTCCGATCGCCGGTACGTTTACTGCTCCGCGCAGCACTCCCGTCAACAAAAAATCACGCATCTGCTCGGCGACGGTGAACGCCACACCTTCCTGCGCTTCTTTCGTGGAGGCGCCGAGATGCGGCGTCACAATTACCTGGTCCAACTGTAACAGCTTGTCTTCAGCGGCCGGCGGTTCCTGACTAAAAACATCCAGCGCTGCGCCTGCGATCGTACCTTCGATGATTGCTTCGTAGAGAGCTTCTTCGTCGACCAGGCCGCCGCGGGCGCAGTTGATGATGTACGCGCCCTTTTTCATTTTGCTGAACGCTTCGCGATCGATGAGGCTGCGTGTTTCGGGAGTCAACGGCGTATGGACCGTCAAAAAATCAGCGCGCGTGTAGACCTCGTCGAGTGGGGCCAGGTCGATCTCGAGATCGCGCGCGTGTTCCGGCGCGATAAACGGATCGTACGCAACGATCTGCATGCCCATCGCGCGTGCGCGTGCAGCGACCACGCGACCGATGCGGCCGAGCCCTACGATGCCGAGCGTTTTTCCCTGAAGTTCGACGCCGATGAACTTCTTGCGGTCCCAACGGCCGGCCTTCAGACTACTACTCGCCTGCGGGATTGAACGAGCGAGCGAGATCAGCAACGCGATTGTGTGCTCGGCAGTCGTGATCGTATTGCCGTCAGGAGCGTTCATCACGACGATGCCGCGAATAGTCGCCGCGGAAACGTCGATGTTGTCGACGCCTACCCCCGCGCGGCCGATGACGCGAAGGCGACCGGCGGCATCGAGGAGTTCTGAAGTGACTTTGGTTTCGCTGCGCACGATCAGGCCCTCGCAGTCGTCGAGGGCTTCGCGCAATTCGGAAGGCGACAATCCGGGACGTTTCTCAACTGTGAAACCGGCCGAGCGTAGTGGTCCCAGACCACTCTCGCTCACGTCATCGGCCACAAAAATCTTCGCTGTCATAGTTTGATTTGCTTGCCAGTAAAAAGTGGGTATGGTAACACGGTCGAGCCGCGGATGAACGCAGAAGACGCGGATCAAGCCCCCGAGGAGACGAGATGGAAATTCTTGTTTATCGCAAAGGTAGTCCGAAGATTGAAGAGAACTTAACGGTCGCAGATCTGCCGGAGATCCTGAAGGACCCGTCAGCGGTTATCTGGGTTGACATGGAATCGCCCACCGAGGCGGATGAACAAGTTCTGCTCGACGTCTTCAAGTTTCATCCGCTTACGGTGGAAGACTGTCGCGAGAATCGCCACTATCCGAAGGTTGAAGAGTTTGACGGTTATCTTTACTTCATCGTGCACGGCGTGCGCGCGGATACCAGCCCGGAACGATTCAACACGATCGAGCTCGACGGTTTTCTCGGCCGCAACTACGTGATCACGTATCACCACGACTACTTTCGCAGTATCGCTAACGTGAAACAACTCTTGCGAACAACTCCGGTCGCCTGCCAGCGCGGAGCTTCGTTCCTGTTACACCAGATCCTGGACCAGGTGGTCGATTACTATTCGCCCGTGCTGGATGATTTTGACGACCGCATCGACCGGGTCGAGCAGGACATCTTCATGTTGAAGCAGCCTAACAACAAGATCCTGTCGGAGATCATGGAGCTGAAGCGCAGTGTGTTGCGTTTGCGGCGCATCTCTGTCAAACAAATGGACATACTTCTGCGCATGAGCCGTGGCGAGTTTCCATTGATTTCAGAAGAGATGCGGCCGTTCTACCGTGACGTTTACGATCACCTGGTCCGCGTGGTCGATCTCTCGGAGAGCTATCGCGATTTGATCAGCGGATCGATGGAGGCGTATTTGTCGGTGGTTTCAAACAGGCTGAATGAGATCATGAAAGTGTTGACGATCTTCTCGGCGATCATGTTGCCGCTGACATTCATCGCGGGGGTTTACGGGATGAACTTCGACAACATGCCGGAGTTGCATTCGAAGTATGGTTACTACGCGACGTGGGTGATCATGATCGTGGTTGCAGTGGCGATGTTGCTGTTTTTCAAACGTCGCGAATGGATCG
>DASUPZ010000526.1:0-9155 GCA_036280855.1 Pyrinomonadaceae bacterium
ACTTGTGTGCGGTGAGAAGAAACGCATCGAACGCACGCAACACTGCTTCGTCAACTTTGCCCGGTTCGGGCATGTACTTCTTCCAACCCGTCCAGATTCCGGTGCGCACCATGTTTACTCCGGCCTGGTCCATCTGGCGGAAGTCGTTGTCCCAAACAAACGGGTTTGGCTCGAAAAGAAAACGACGGTGAACGTCGGAAGCCATGTACGTTGCACCCGTTACCGGAAACACCCAGCCGTCGCGATAGAAGAAATGTTTGTCGACGGTGAGCGGTTTGCCGCGACGCATGAGGGCTTCGTCGTAAATCCAGAAGCCGCTCGTGGCCGTGATCTCGTAACCCGGAGAGATGGTGGTCGATCTGAGAGCTGTGCGTGCGTGAAGTGTGTATAGACCAGGTGGAAGTTTGACGTCGTTCGGAAGTTTCTCGGACGCAGATGCCTTCGTGGCGCCTACATCGTAAGTTGAATCTATACGCGAAACGATCTGGTTGTTTTTGTCGCGGACTTCGATCGTGTAGTCGTGAGTTGCGAGTTTTTCGAGGTCGCCTTTGGGACGTGTTAATTGAACCGACACAGTTGGGACCTCGCCCGGTTTGTAGCACGCGAATTCACTACTCACTCGGAACCGGTGGGCGCCTTGCAACGCGCGTTCGATGAGGACTGCGAGCGCCTTTGGATCGAGTTTGCCGCTAAAGTTGGCTAACACCCAACGGCCACCTGCGAAGTCAGCGGCCCATCGATCGATCTGGATCACGGGCGCGGCAATCGCACGTCCAGGCTTGTTGTTTCCAAGTAAGAGCGGCTGCACGACTCCCTCGTGTGGTCCATCGCTGCCGGCTTCGTCAGGTTCATTAGCCGATGAACTCAAACGAACGTAAAGCTCAAAGATCTGCTGCGCGTTGAATCCGGCCGCGAGCTCCGTCCCGTGTCTGAGATCGCCCGCAGGTTGGAACTCCACGATCTGAGCTGTGTTGACTGGAAAAGAGTGAGTGATGCCGAGCTGTTTGTGATACGTGGTTTGATGAGCTTCGGCGCGCCACGAGGCCGCTACATGGTCCACCGGCCGCGAAAGCGGAACGCCGCCCAGATTCAACCAGTTTCCACCTGCATGCAGGTACTTCAGAATTGCACTCCACGCACGTTTCGGGAACGCGGATCCGTACGGATTGATAAGCAGATCGAAGCGTGTTGTGTTTAGTTTCGTGATTAGCTCTTGCGTTGTAAGAAAGGTGACCGCAAGTTCAGAAAACGTTTCGCGTGTGATGTTGCAGCCGTCGATCGCGGGAAATCCGGGTTCCCAGAAGACGGCCACGGAAGGCGGCTTCGTTTGGGCGGCGATTAAGACATCGGGAATGGCCGATGCGACGGCGACCGTGCCGATGGTTTTTAGGAATTTTCTTCTAGGAAGGGCCACGGATGACACGGATTATATATGGATTTATATGTTAATCCTGATCATTCTGTAAATCCTGTAAACTGTTCGGTCATGTCAACTCCCACAAACGAGAAACGCACCGTTCAGTTTCTTAGCCTCTCGCTTCTGCTTGGTCTGGGGGCCGCGGTTGCTGCGCTCATATTCTTTAGTTGGCTCACGGACCAGGTTTTCGAAGGCGACGCGGTACAGTTTGACGAAGCAACGCGAGCCGCCGTACACACGCTTGCATCGCCGGCGATGACCGTCATTATGAAGTTCTTCTCCTTCGTCGGCTCGACGTTGATGCTGACGATCCTCACGGCCATCGTCATAGTTGTATTTGCGAGTCGCCGGTGGGGACGTGAAGCAAAACTTTTTGCGATTACGATGATCGGCGGCGCGCTTTTGAACGTGACGCTAAAGCTGACGTTTAAGCGTTCGCGTCCGATTCCGTTCTTCGATCCGTGGCCGCCGGAGACGTACAGTTTTCCAAGCGGACACTCACTCATGAGCGCGTGTTTCTTCGGCGCGCTTGCAGCAATTCTTGATGCGCGAATTAAGAGGAAACGGGTACGCGCGATCGTATGGGTGCTTGCGACGTTGATGTTTCTGGCGATTGGATTTTCACGGATCTATCTTGGCGTGCATCACACGACCGATGTGATCGCGGGATTTGCGGCGGCGTTGATTTGGATTCAAGTGGTCAGGTTTGTGGAAATGCAGTTGAAGCGAAGAAGAGAACGACGAAAACGTTTAGCCGCCGATCTGCGCGGATGAACGCGGGTAAGGCAGCTTCATCTCGATTGCTAAACCGCCGTCTGTAGCGTTGATGGCGTGCACCGAACCGCCGTGCATGCGCACTGCGCGCTCGGTGATTGCGAGACCCAGGCCGGTGCCACCGCCACTCTGTCGATCGCGCGCGTCCTCGGTGCGATAAAACGGACGGAAGATCTTTTCCAGCGCCTCCTCGGGAACGCCACGTCCGCGATCCCTGACGCTGATCACGGCAAAGTTGTCGCCGTTTCCATTCTGTTTGCGAAGCGCGACTTCAACCGCCGTTCCCTCAGGCGTGTAACGAACCGCATTGCGGACAACGTTTTCAACTGCGCTGCGAAGCAACTCCTCAACGCCCTTGATCGAACAACTATCGCTCGAAATCACTTGCACCGTGCGGTTCTGACCACGTGCTTCGTAGTCGGCATCCTCGGCAACTTCGCGCACCAGTTCCGCCAAATCGACGTCAGTTCGCTTGCGACTATCCGTACCACTCTCCAGACGCGTGAGGGTCAACAACTGGCTGATCATCTCGTTGAGATTGTCTGACTCACGTTCGATCCGATCGAGCGCGCTATTCGCTTCCGGACCGGAACGCTGTCGCGCCAGGCCGAGTGCGACTCCCAAACGCGCAAGCGGCGATCGCAGTTCGTGCGAGATGTCGCCGAGCAAACGTTGCTGCGCTTTGACCATCGTTTCCAGGCGTTCGGCCATGACGTTGAAATCGCGGCCGAGCTGGCCCACTTCATCGCGTCGCTTCGTGAGTTTATTTGCGACGCGCGCGCCGAGATTTCCTTCGGCCAGCTCGTTAGTCGTGGTGCGAAGCTTCAGAAGCGGAGTGGTCAGATAACGCGCGAGCCAGTAACAAAAGATGCCGCCGATAACGAGCACCACAAGCAACCGCGTGCCAAGCGTCTGCAAGCTCGGTTGGAAAGGAGCGCGGGGGATATAAGCGACGTACGTGTAACGCTGCCCTTTGGCACTGACGACCGGCCGCGCCACCAGCGTGTTTCGTCCGGCGAAGTTGAATTCGATCTCACGACTCTGCGCCGCCTTCGCGATCAGTTCAGTCGCTCCGGCCGGAACCGTGCGTCCCGAAAGTTCTTTTCCGCTTTCGTCGAAGAACGTCGCGCTCACACCCGAAGATTTCTCAGTCGCCGCAAGCGCACTCGTCAACGCCGCCGCACCTGACTGTTCGAAGATCTCCGCAGCCTTCTGCGCGTTTGGTCCAACTTGAGTGAGATCGCGCCAGGATCTTCCTGTAGGGGTAGGTCGGGTCAGCGCCACCGCCGCGAAAAGCACGACGTTGATGATGATCATCGCCAGCCAGAACCAGATGAAGATTTTGAGATAAAGGCTTCGAAAGGAGATCTTCATTTGGAATTACTCGGTGGTGGCGCCATAGATGTAGCCGACGCCGCGAATAGTCTTGATTCGTTCGAGACCGTTCAACTGGTGGCCCAACTTCTTGCGCAGGTTGCTCACGTGCATGTCGATGCTGCGATCGAAGGGCGAGAGTTCGCGCCCTAAAACTTCTTTCACCAGATCTTCACGTTTCACGATCTGGCCGGCGTTGCGCAGCAGAATTTCCAACAGGTCATACTCGACTCCGGTGAGTTCAACTACTTCTCCCGAGCGGCGGACATTACGCGTGTTACTGTCCATTTCGACATCACCCACGCGAAGGATTTCGCGTGCTGAAGTAGTTGACTCAACGGGCTGGGCGCGCCGCAAAACGGCACGAATACGAGCGACGAGTTCTCGCGGATTGAAAGGCTTTGGGAGGTAATCGTCGGCGCCGATCTCGAGCCCGACGATTCGATCGACGTCGTCGCCTCGAGCAGTCAGCATGAGAACAGGAATACGAGAGCGCGCGCGGATTCGGCGCAAGACGTCGAATCCGTTGGTGCCGGGCAACATCACGTCGAGCACGACGAGATCGTGTTCATCTGAAAGCGCGCGATCGATTCCGCGTTCGCCGTTGTGAATGGCTTCGACGTCGTAGCCCTCGGGCTGTAGGTATTCTCCCACCAGCTCGCAAAGACCGACGTCATCGTCAATTACCAGCACGCGCTCCATTGGTTGTTGCTCAGCAAGATTGAAAGACATAGTTCAGAGTTCAGCAGTTCAGCAGTTCAGAGTTCAACCTTTAGGTTGCTATCGAAGAACAAGCTAAAGTTTGAATTCTGAACGCGATTCAGAACAAGCTAAAGCTTGAATTCTGAACGGTTAGTAATCCTAGCAGCAATCCCCTATTTTCGTGAGTAAAGAAGTGTCAATCGCGAGCGGCGCGAAACTGACAAAACTTTACATTCCATTGACAGACTCTTTACGCCTTTTTGGATAAAATCCATCGCCAAGTTGCGGGCCCCCAGAGGTTCTATCCCCCGCCGTTGCAGGGGTGGCGTTGAGTACGCCACCCCGCCGAGTTCGCAAAAGCCGTCGAAGGAGCAGCAAATGAAGAAGATTCTGTTGGTTATCGCCCTTTTGGCGACCCTCCAGGGGATTGTCTTTACGCAACAACGGGTGGGTTCGTTGCGGGGCCAGGTGCTTGACGAACTGGGCGGCGCGATCGTAGGAGCAAGCGTGACGGCGATTGACGGCAAGGGCGTAGAGAAGACAGTTGTTACTAACGACGGCGGTTCTTACACGATCAACGGTCTCGCACCGGGTAAATACACTGTTCGTGTGATCAACGCCGGCTTCGCCATGACGGAAACTCCCGACGTTGAAATCACCGCCGGCAAAGCGCAGCCGTTAGACATCACTCTGAAAGTCGCGATCGAAGAACAACGCGTAACGATCGCCGCCGACAATCGCGAACTGAGCACTGAACCTGACAACAACGCAGGCGCAGTTGTTCTGAAAGGCGAGGACATCGAATCCCTTCCGGACGATCCGGACGACATGGCGGCTGCGTTACAGGCACTCGCTGGTCCATCTGCCGGCCCAAACGGCGGCCAGATCTTCGTCGATGGTTTTACCGGCGGTCGTTTGCCGCCGCGCGCGTCGATCCGAGAAGTCCGCATCAACTCGAACCCGTTTTCTGCTGAATTCGATCGCCTCGGTTTTGGCCGTATCGAGATTCTTACTCGCCCGGGCACCGACCGGTATCGTGGCCAGGCTTCTTTCAACTTCAACGACGATGCTCTAAACTCCCGCAACCCGTTTGCGGACCGACGGCCTCCGATTCAAACACGACAATATGGCGGAAACTTTGGTGGTCCAATCGTGAAGGCGAAAGCCTCGTTCTTCGTCGATTTTGACAAGCGCGACGTTGACGACGAAACGCTGATCGTCGGGCAGGTCCTCGACGAGAACAACAACATCATCGGTTTTAATGAGACAGTTGCGATTCCGAGCCGTCGCACGTCGTTCAGCCCTCGCGTCGATTTTCAAATCAATCAGAACCATACGTTGATCGCGCGTTACAACTTTACGAAGAACACTCGCATCCAGGGTGTCGGCGGCTTTTCACTGCCGTCGCGCGCATACGATTCGGAGAACACGAATCAGAGTATTCAACTTACCGAAACGGCGATCATCAACAAGACGATCATCAATGAGACGCGCTTCCAGTTTGAACACTCGCGCAACTCACAGGATGCTGACAATTCCATTCCAACTATCGATGTGTCGGAGGCCTTTATAGGTGGCGGATCGCAGGTGGGGCAGTCGCACAGTACTGACAAGCAGTTTGAGCTGACGAATAACACGTCGTTTGTGACGGGTTCGCATTCGATGAAAACCGGTGTGCGCGTTCGTTCGATACGCACCACTCAGTTTTCCCCCTCGAATTTTGGCGGTACGTATAATTTCTTCGGCGGCGGTCTGGGACCAATTCTCGACGCCAACGACAATCCGATCGGCGGCACAGAGATCATCACCAGCATCGAACGCTTTCGACGCACGCAGGTGTTTCTCGCGCGTGGATTGTCGGGCGCGGAGATCAGGCTGCTCGGCGGTGGCGCGAGCCAGTTTCGATTGTCTGATGGAAATCCGGAGACGAAAGTCAGCCAGTGGGACTTCGGCGGTTTCTTCCAGGACGACTGGAAAGTGCGGCCCAACCTCACGTTGAGCCTGGGTTTGCGTTACGAGAACCAGTCGAACATCGATAGCAATTTCAACTTTGCGCCGCGACTTGGTTTCGCGTGGTCGCCGGGCGGGCAGCAGTCGAAAACTGTTATTCGCGGCGGTTATGGCGTCTTTTACGAGCGCGTCAATGAAAGTCTGACGATGCAGGCGAATCGCCTGAACGGCGTTAATCAACAGCAGTTCACGGTGCTGAATCCCGATTTCTTCCCGGTCATTCCGACATCCGAAACGCTTATTTCGTTTGCGGTTCCGGGAACTGTTTACCGTGTTTCGGACGCGCTGCAAGCGCCTTACACGCTGCAATCAGTGTTTAGCGTCGAGCGCCAGTTGCCGCGCAGTCTGACGATCGCGGCGAGCTACATCAACATTCGTACGTTGCACGTGTTGCGCACCAGGCCTCTGAACGCGCCGTTGCCGGGCACGTTTATTCCGGGCGTTCCGGCAAGTGGAATCAGACCGCTTGATTGCTCCGAGTTCATTCCGCCCGAGATCAACCCGAGCCCGCGTTGCAACGTCTTCGCGTATGAGTCGAGCGGGCGTTATAACCAGAACCAGTTTATCGTCAACTTCAACCACAGGCTTGGCCGGAATCTTGGCACCGTGAACGCTTATTACGTTTTCGCGAAAGCAAACAGCGATGCTGACGGCACGGGAAGTTTGCCTGCGAATCCTTACGACTTGAGCACCGAGTATGGTCGCGCGTCGGGCGACATCAGGCATCGTTTTGTTATGACCGGTAACTTCCGTGCGCCGTGGGGAATCAGTTTGAATCCGTTTGTGATCGTGCAGTCGGGTCGGCCGTTCAATATCACCCTCGGCCGCGATATCAATGGCGATACGTTCAACACCGAGCGTCCGTCGTTAGCACCGGCAGGGATCGACTGTTCTGACATCAACTTCAGGTGCACGCCGTTTGGCAATTTCAAGCTCAACTTCGCCCCGGGCGACGTGATGATTCCGCGCAACTTCGGGGAAGGGCCGGGCTCGACGACAGTTAATCTGCGGGTCAGCAAGACGTGGTCGTTTGGCTCAGAAGGTGGCTCGAATGCTGGTAACCAGCAGAACCGTAATGATGGTCAACGCGCGGTGATGGGTGGTGGTATGAGAGGCGGGCCGGGTGGTCCAGGCGGCGGCGGACCGGGCGGTCGTGGTGGATTTGGCGGTGGTGGACCAGGTGGCGGGGGTTTTGGCGGCGGCGGTAATGGCCGTTACAACCTGACGTTCTCGCTGAACTTCAACAACCTTTTGAATAAGACAAACCTGGGCAATCCCGTTGGGAACCTTGGATCGTCGCTGTTTGGGCAATCGACGTCGACGAGCGGTGGGTTTGGTGGATTCGGGGGCGGCAATGCTGCCTACAATCGCCGCATCGACGCGCAGATTCGGTTTAGTTTCTAAGCCTGCTCAATTGCCTTTTCCTGAAATAGGTCCTATATGTCCTATAGGACCTATTTTTATGTTCATCCAGCGCTGCATCAGCCCCGGCTGTCACGCCGAATACAATCTCGACGATCGGCTTTACGTCTGCTCGCGTTGCGGCGGGTTGCTCGACATCGAGCGCTCCGATCGAATAGCCGATCCGGCATCTCTGCGCGAACTGTGGCGATCTCGATTGGCCTCGCTCGAGCTTCGCGACCGCAGTGGCGTCTGGCGGTTTCGAGAGTTTTTGCCTTTCGACGACAGCACGTCGATCGTTTCTCTTGCCGAAGGCAACACGCCACTCTACACCGCGCCTCGCTCCGCGGATTACTGCCATCTGCCCGAACTAAAACTCAAACACCAGGGCGCAAATCCGACCGGCTCGTTCAAAGACACCGGCATGACCACCGCCGTCACGCAGGCGCTGTCACTCGGCGCGCGTCTCGTCGTTTGCGCCAGCACCGGAAACACGGCCGCAAGCCTGGCGGCGTACGCCGCGCGTGCAGATCTTCTCTGCGCGATCATCGTCCCCGAAGGCCAGGTGAGTCATGCGAAGTTGGCCCAGGCCCTCGATTACGGCGCGAAGGTGCTCGAGATCGAGGGCAACTTCGATTCGTGCATGAGCGTCATTCGAGAACTGGCCGAAGATCCGTCGATCTATCTCGTCAACTCGATCAATCCTTTTCGCATTGAAGGTCAAAAGACAGTTGCGTTTGAGCTTGCGGAGCAGCTCGAGTGGCGCGTGCCCGATCATCTGGTTATGCCCGGCGGAAATCTCGGGAACAGTTCCGCCTTCGGGAAAGGCTTTCGTGAGCTTTTGGAAAATGGGTTGATCGATCGACAGCCGAAAATCACAGTGGTCCAGGCAGAAGGCGCCGCGCCTTTCGCGCGCTTCTACTCGGAGAGCAATTCCGAGTTTGTGAACGAAGAACATCCAAAGACGTTAGCGTCTGCGATCAAGATTGGCGCGCCGGTGTCGTGGCAGAAGGCGTGGCGAGCAGTGCAGGAAACGGGCGGCAGCGTTATAACAGTCACCGAGCACGAGATCGCGGATGCAAAAGCCGTGATCGGCCGTGATGGAATCGGTTGTGAGCCCGCTTCTGCAACGACGGTGGCCGGGATTCGCAAGCTCGTTACGGAAGGCGCGATTAAGGAAAGTGAGACAGTGGTTGCGGTGCTCACGGGCCATGTGTTGAAAGACACTGATTACGTGATGCGATATCACGGCGAAACACTCGTCGCGCCTGATGGCGAAACGATTCGTGGCAGGTTTACAAACTCCCCGATACGAGTTGCCGCATCGCGCGAGGCGCTTGCGAAAATCCTGGGACACGGATAAACGCAGATGACACAGATTTCAATTCGCGTTCCAGGTTCCACTTCGAATCTTGGCCCGGGCTTCGATTGCTTCGGTCTCGCACTCAATCTCTACCTGACCGTTCGCGCGACGGTC
>DASUPZ010000527.1:0-5180 GCA_036280855.1 Pyrinomonadaceae bacterium
GCGGCCGGCGAAACGACTACCAAATGGACCAACATCACGGCGCATCCGACGAAGCCACTGGTGTTGGTTTCGGATTCCAGCGGAGTGAGCACGCAGTGTCGTTATCCCTCAACCCCCGCCGGCCAGCAACTTATTCCGCACTGGACCACTGCCCCCTGGTTAAATTCGCTGAGTTCGGTCCATGAGGGTTCGCCAATCGACCTCGCTCTCACGAAACCGTGGGACGCGCCGAAAGTCAGGCCCCTCTCGAAGCCGTATCCTGACATGGTCGCGCAGCTCTGGCAGGGAAATCCGGATATCCAAGCCATTGCGGATCTCAGTAGTATCGTAACGGATCGCAAACTCCTCGACCGCCATCTGCGATACGTGATCTGGTTTGCTCTGCTGGGTTGGGCCTCGAACTTTGTCGAGATCCCCTGGCGAGATGGTGCGCATGACACGCGGAAACCCAGTCCCTTCCCCTTATGGTTGTCGCAACAGTTCAACATGCGAGCAATCTGGCCGCGCTTCGGACTCTACGGAAATGTTTTCAGAGTTCCGGATGAGGGCGCGGCGAAACAATCATTCAGGTCCACTTCTGTAGCTGTGAATTTCGATCCACCGTGGACGTGGCCCGCTGGACCACCAATGGAGCTGTTTCATTCACCGCCGCCGGCCTGGTACGACCCGTGGGGTTATAACCGTCCGGGTGACTTTGTTACAGACCAGCCCTCGCCCACTTACCTCGATCCTTTCTGCTTCGATGGGCAACTGAAATTACCGCAGCGTCCGGTAACATTGGACGGTAGTTTCAAAGGACGCAGCTGGGCCGTGTTCGTCGATAAAGATCCTGCCGAACCCAACACCCTCATCGTGTTGACGGATGAAGAGCGGCAACGCACGACCTTTCAACTGTTGCCGCCAAAACCTCTGCGCCTCACGTTTGACGCCGGCAACCACACGTTTCAACAGGAAGTCACAACGCTGGGTTCAAACAGTAAGCTCGTCATTGGACCACCTGCGGTTGGTTTCAATCTGGCGAGAACGATTCAAACAGCATGGTGCGTCGTGAGTCCTGATTCCGTGTCAGCGCGTCTGCGCCGGCTCGTTACCTACGACTCCAAGACAAGCGGAGTACCGTGGGACAAGTTTGTCGAAGCAAACAAAGCCAGGTATGGACCGAGCGGTGCCGGAAAAACGTGGAAGATCGAGATCTGTCCGTTACCCGACGCCGCACTTCCCGAGGTCGTACTCGACGGCTACGTTCTTTAGCCTGCCTCTTAAATCCTTTGACAGGGTTTACATGATTTCAAGATTTACATGTTCCCCCCAACCCCCGATGGAGATTAACGACAATGATCACAAAACTAACTGCCTCCGGCCCCCAGTCTCTCCCTTTCACCTGGGAATACACCCTGCAAACAGGCTACGGCGCGCTTACCGCTGCACCACTTGTCGCCGGTGATCGCCTCATTTGCACCACTGCCGGCTTTGTCTTTGCGCTCGATCTTTACACCGGCCAGGAGATAAAAGGTGGTGGCTTTCCTTATAAGCTGAAGCCTTCCATGAAACCGCCGTTGACGACGCACAGCCGCGGCACACTCTACATCTCCAACGCCGGCGAACTAGTCGCGCGTCAACTCTCTGACGGTAAAGAACCGCTCAAATGGGTTGATGGCAAAAAGGAGTCGCGCTGGAAAATTCCGAGGCTGGGCGGCTTGGATTCCGCTAGTGGAAACGACAGTGTCATCGTCGTTACTCAGGCTAATCCCGATACCGTCGTAATCGGCATCAACGCCGCAGACGGATCAACTCGCTGGGGACCGGTGACGGTTAACGAGAACAGTCCTGGACCAATCACTCCGACGCGCGACGTGCTGCTATTTGTTGCTGATAAAAAACTCTTTGGCGTCAACATCCAGTCGGGCGACACGCGTTTCCGCTTCACACCGGAAGGCGTTGCAGATCCACTGTCGCTGAGCGCAGAACCCAAGATGGGCACAGTCGGAGACAAGGACATCGTGGTAGTCGCAGGTACGGCTGTCTATGGTGTCAATCTCCTCAACGGCAAACAGCTCTGGGTGCATAAAGCGAGTAACCCTTCACCCAACACGCAATGGCTCACGCCGGCCATCTCCGAAAAGTACAACCGCGTAGTTCTTGCTAATACTGATGGCGAGATCTTCGTGCTCGAACTCAGCACCGGAATTCAGAAATGGACCACGCAGGTTAAAGGCGTGGACCAGCTCAGCATTCCCGGCGACAAGGTCTATGCCGCTGCGGTCGACGGCACTCCGAAGTTACACGTCTTCGAACTGCTGACCGGAAAAGGTCTGTATTCAATCAACATGGAAGAGCGCAGCAGGTGGGGAATGATCACGGGCCACGGAATCATCTTCACTGCGAGTGACAAAAAGATTCAGGGGACCAAGTTTGCCGAACAGAACGCGGCGTTGTTCAACGGCACTTCGGCTCGTATCACGGTCCCTCCTGACGGAGGTAAATTTGATTTCAAGGAAACAGATTTCACGGTTGAGACGTGGATCTGCACTACGAAGGCCGGCGAGATCGCTTCGAGCTTTCCGACGGTGCCCGGAAATGAGGCTCACAATTTCCGTCTGAACGTCACCGATCAGGGACGCATTCGTGTCGGCATCAGCAACGGAGACGGAAGCAACTCTCTACTCGCGCTGAGTTCGCTCACAAACTGCTGCGACGGATCGTGGCATCACGTGGCATTCGTGCGTCGTGCAGGAGTCGTCGAGGTGTACGTTGACGGCACTTCGGTTGAGGTGAACAAGGAGCGGAAGGGAACCAAAGCGCTCGACATCAGTGGCAAGACCTCGCTGACTTTCGGCGCCTTCGTTTCCAGCAGCGATGCGACCCCGCAATCTTACTTCGGCGGCATGATGCGCGAAATGCGTGTTTGGGACATCGCGCTCGACGCCAACAAGATCCAGAGCCGCATGCAACGCGTCCTGAACGGCAGGGAACCACAACTATTGGGCTACTGGCCCATGGACGACGTGGATATCTCCAAACTGCAAACAGTCACCGTCAAGGACGTTCGGTCCTTTGTCACTGAACTATCGCTCGACACTTCGTCGTTCCCGTACCTGCTCGATCAGGCGTTGTTGCAGTGGCCCTACTCCGGGCACTGGTCAGCGCGTGGCGAAAAGGTTGTCTCTTCGGGTCCGGCACTCGATCGAAGTGGTGTGCTCGCGTTTGGCGCGGGCAACAGGATCTACGGCGTCCACGCTCCGGACGGCATGCGTGCATGGTCCAAAGACACACCCGATGGAGCTTCTGCTCCGGTTGCATTAGGAGGCAGGTTCGTCGTCACTACCCCAAACCAGGGCGTGATTGCCATCGACTCGACGACTGGCACAGCGCCGGTCGTTGTCGGCTTCAATGGCTTGATACCGAAACAACTCCCGGCGGGAACTCCTCTACCGGCACCGGCTACTGACGGACGGTACGTCGCGGCTGCAGCGCCCGATGGAAACGTCTGGATCGTTGAAAATACAAAAACCGAGATCGAGCCGGGCCAGCATACCTGGAAGTGGAAAGCCCCAACTTCGATTTCCGGTGATCTTTCCGCGGACAATGGACGCTTTTACCTAATCGCAGGACAAACGCTTTACCAGCTCGATCCGGCAACCCGGAAAGTCGCTGCAACGCCCGTGGCCGGATCACGTCACGTCGCCGCCGGCGATGTTCTTTTCTGCGAACAGACGCGCGGAAGGATCGTCGGCCTCTCGACGTCTGAGTTCAAACAACGCGCTGCGTTTGATCTGCCGAGTGATACGACGATCACCGGCATGTGTGCGTCGGCTGATGCGGATCTGCTGGTCGTCGCAACTCAGAATGGTGTCTTGTACGGTCTGACCTTCGCCACATTAAAAACACGTTGGACCACTTCCATTCCTGCCGGCACCGGCGGTAAGAACAACGCGCTCAACCTCCCTGTGCTCCAGAACCGCACCGTCTTCTGTACCTCGCAAACCGGAACGGTCGCGGCAGTCGATGCAAACACGGGTGAGTTTCGTGGTCTCTTTTTTGAACCCACATCAATCACGACTGCTCCAGTGGTCGAGGCCGGCACGATCTACTTCGGATGTGCCGATGCTCCGGCGGACATGAGATTACTCGACGGCGCTTTGCACAGCGTCGTTTTTGGTCGCACGAACGCGCTGCGACTGAACGTCGACGTCAAGGGCGCTCGTGAAGATAAGAAGGGCTATGCATTGGTAACGACCGGCGATGTGCTCGAGTTGCTGGGCGTCGATCAGAGTTGTGTCGAGGCCTGGGTCAACACCAGGGAAGGCGGCGACATTCTGTGGATCGGCCCAACGGAGAAGAGCAAGTTTGGGCTAAGACTGTGGTTGGATAAAGACGGCACCATCCATTACACGTGCGTAGATATTCCGGAAACGGCGAATGCAAGTTGGGAAAGGATTACCGGCAAGGCAAGCTCGACAGCCTGTGACGGTAAGTGGCATCACATCGCAGTCTCACGCAGCGGTCGACAGGAATTGACGATCTATCTCGACGGAATTGCCCTTGCTACAAACCCAACCCTCGAAACAGTGGCCCAACCCGCGCTTCTGGAGGGGCTCAAAGTTTTGGTCGGAGCTGATGGCAGCGGCTCGACTCCGGCAAACTTCTTCTCAGGCATGATCGCCGAGATCAGAGTTTGGGACACTTACATGACCGCTACGCGCATCTCCGAGCGTATGAACCTCAAGCTCGTGGGCAACGAACCCGATCTGCTTGCATACTGGAATTTCGACACTCTCAACGTTCACGACGGCTCACGCTACGGCCACGAAGGAAAACTCGAAAAAGGCGACGGCAGCTCGGGTTACTGGATCACCGATCTGAACTTCACACATCCTTCGTACGCCTACATCGAGACAAAAGGAAAACTGCTCTCCAGCGACCAGGCAAACACGACCTATGAACTCGCAGTTCTGGCGCGAAAGGGCGACGGAACGCCGCTCGACGGTCAGAAAATCGTGCTCTGGTACGTGCGCCACAAAGGCGAGACTGGACCAGACAAGATCAAAGTCTCGACTTCCTCGCTCAGCAAGGATCTACCTGCCGTCGGCCCTGTGCACGACGACAATAATTCGTTCGAGGGCACAACCGACAAAGGCGGGAAGATCACTTTCAAGGTGATTACCTCAGAGCCCAAGCAT
>DASUPZ010000528.1:0-6996 GCA_036280855.1 Pyrinomonadaceae bacterium
CACCAGGCCAATGATTGCAAACAGGAAAGCAAACGCTGAGACCATCGCAGCGACTACAGTGCGCGAATCTGAAGGTTCGGCACCCATTACAGTAGCGCCGCGCTCGCGTCCAAGCCACGAGGAAAAGAGTGCGATCAGTAAACCACCGGCGATGATTGCGAAGACAATCAATCCCGCCCGCGACGCGCCTTTCGACTGCGTGCGGTCCATAAGCATCACTGCGCCAACGAGGGCCAGCATCGCTAAAAAGCCTGCACCGACGGCGAGCAGAACGTTTGGCTTGCGCAGAAACTTGATCAGCATCTGCCCGTAACCGACGAATGTTCGCTTCGTAAACCCAAACGGATCACGTTTGAACTCGGGCCACGTCAGTCGCGATTCGCGCGCAACGTCTTTGAACTCATGCGAGAGACGAGAGGCAAGGCCTGCATCGTCCAGCATCGTCAGGTGATACTCTTCACGTAGTGCCAGGGCTGAAGAATTGTTCGCCGCCGCTGCATAGACCGGTGCACTCGTCACAGGCACGTGTGCCTCGTTGAATGGAACTTCGATCTTCGGCGACCTGTTGTCTTTGCTGACAGTCAAACTGGGCTCGTCACCATTTGGCGAAACCAGTGTTAGTGGCGTCCCGTCGACGGGACAAAAGCTGAACTTATCAGCAAACTCTTCTTCACATACGGAACAGAACTTCATCGATACTACCTCTTGTTGCCTGTGGGGGAGCAGCACCGACTGTGACAGTCTGTCTGCACCAGAAAATTCTCTTGCAAAGCTGGTTTCGATTCGCTGGTCGAGAACTCTCGAAGGCCCTGGTACAACCCAGCGTTCGAGCAACGACTTGAGCTCATCGTCGGAAACAAAGCCATCTTCCGGCTCAACGCCCATCTCAGGCCTCCCTCAAAGTAACAATTTCCCGACCACTATTCAATTCATTATTGCTTTCCAGGTAGGGCTTTAAGAACCTTCTCAGTCCCTCCCTTGCCCTGTAAAGCCGGGCCTTAACCGCGCCCGCGTCGGTGCCTGCAATCTCGGCCACTTCGTTCAAGCTCAACCCTTCATACTCGAAAAGAATGAGCGCTTCCCGCTGAAGTGGAGGAAGACTGAAAACAGCCTCTCTCACCTGATCCGCAAGCTCCTCGTCGAGCAACCTTCGCAAAGGCCCTCGCCGGGGCGATTCCTGCGGCTCCTGAGTGAGCTCATCCATCTCTGCTTCACGACCCTGGTTCCGGAAATGTTTCAGTGCCAGGTTTCGTGCCGCCGCATACAAGTAAGTTTTCAATGACGCACGTTCGGGCCTGAAGTTCTCAGGCTTCCGAATCAGGCTCAGAAAGCAATCGTGCGTGACGTCTTCGGCAAGTTCAACCGAACCCAGCAACCGGTAAGCAAAACGAAAGATTGGCTGCCGGTGTCGTTCGTACAACTCCAGAAAGGCTGCCTGGTCGCCGTCACCTGCCTTTTGGAGCAAAAGCTCGTCTGTGGTTCTCTCGGGCAATCAAGCACTCGATCCTGCAGGATTTGCTCCTGCTTTAGTTACCGACAACGAGAAAAAAGTGACGGTGCTTAACAGAAAAAACTTGCTACTCGGGCGAATATTAATCCCCGCGAGGGCGGCAAGTACATACTCTTTTGCGATTTGCCGGGTCAGATCGACCAGATCCCTTTATCAATCAGGGCTTAGGATGCATTCAAAAGCCAAACGGTTGACGGGCAAACACACGGCATCTAAGATGTTTAACCATTTCCTGATGAAGTTATCTCTAAAGATCCTGATATGCCTTCTGCTGCTGGCGCAGCCGCTGCTCGCACAAGCTCCGACGCAGCCCGAACGCGAGCAGTTGCTTAATGGCCTGCGCCTCCTGTTTTGGACAAAGCCCGGAACTCCGGACGTCACGCTAAAACTTCGGATTAATAGCGGCGCTGCCTTCGATCTCGCAGGCAAGTCAGGCCAGATGGCGCTACTCGGCGATATGCTGTTTCCCGATGCAGCCACTGTCGAATCCTTCACGGATGAAGGCGGCAAGCTGGACGTCAACGTGAACTACGATTCCACCACTATCACGATGGTCGGTAAAGCTGCCGAGTTTGAAACCCTCATAGAAATCCTGCGCAATGCTCTGCTCGCGACCCAATTAACACCCGAGGTCGTGACGCGCATGCGTGATGCACGTATTAAACTCCTGCGCGATACGGCGATTGCACCCGCGGAGGTTGCCGATCGTGCGATTGCGGCGCGGTTGTTTGGTGATTTTCCGTACGGCCGTCCAGCAGCGGGTTCTCCTGAAGATATCGCGCGAGTTGACCGTGCAGATCTGATGCTCGCCCGTGATCGTTTTCTGAACTCAAACAATGCAACTCTTGCGATCGTTGGCGGGATCTCAAAACCGCGCGCGATGAGGGCGTTGCGACAGTTGCTCGGTCCCTGGCGTAAGAGCGAACAGGTTATCCCGACCACATTTCGTCAACCCAATCCGCCGGATCCAAGGATCCTGGTCGTTAACGTTCCCGGGCCAAACGTCGAAGTCAGGCTTGCGACACGCGGTGTTGCGAGATCAGAACCGGACTTTCACGCGAGTGCCGTTCTTGCGAAGCTCGCGCAACATCGATGGCAGGGGATGACACCGGAATCGGCAACGCAACCAGTTTTCGCCAGAAGCGAGGCATACGTGCTTCCCGGCGCATTCACCATGGGTACTGTCACGACCAGCCAAACTGCGGTCGATTCGGTTGCAAATGCGAGGAAAGTGCTCGAGTCGTTAATGAATACGCCGGCTACGCCTGTCGAATTAGAACGCGCGAAAACCGAAGCAGTGAACGAGGTGGCCGTTTTTATTGCGAAGCCCGAGAACGCACCTGATCCATGGCTCGACATGGACACTTACCGGTTAAAAGATATACAGGACCACGTCGGCTTACTCAGATCAGTCACGGCAACTGATCTTCAACGTGTTGCTAATCGTCTTTTCAAGTCAGCTGCGCTGGCGGCGGTGGTGGCGGGTGAAACGTTGCAATTGAAGCCGGCGTTGCAAGGCCGTCTTGAATTCGAAGTTTTGGGTGAGATTGCCACGCCGGCGCCCTCACCAAAACCACCAGCAAAACCAGCAAGCAACATCAATCCCAGGTAATCACAAATTGTTTGCAAGCGTCTTGCAACCAAACCTCCATCAGATTTGGCTTAACTGTGCCTGACGCGAAGGAACATGCGGGCCGCGTTCGCGAAATGTTTTCGGTCATCGCGGGGCGATACGATCTTTTGAATCACTTACTCTCCGGGAACGTCGACAAACGTTGGCGCCGGAAGGTTGCGAGTCGGGTACGCGATAAGCTTTCGTCGAGCAGTAATGCACGCGTTCTCGATGTTGCTTGTGGTACAGGCGATTTATCGCTGGCGTTATTTGAAATTACGGGAGCAGGAGTTGTTGGGACTGATTTCTGCCGACCGATGTTGACGATCGCTGCTGGTAAGACTTCTGGTCGCATACGCTTGATCGAGGGTGACGCTTTGGACCTTCCCTTTCGAGATGGCACGTTTGACGTGGCTACGATCGCATTTGGATTGCGTAACCTGTCAGATGTCGAAAGCGGTCTAAGGGAACTCTCGAGGGTTGTGAAACCCGGCGGCTGGGTGGCGGTGCTGGAGTTTTCAAGACCGGCGAATGCGATTCTTCGACCCTTGTTTAATCTGTATTTTAGAAAGCTGTTGCCGTGCATGGGGGGCCTAATTAGTGGTTCTCTGAGTGCTTATTCCTACTTGCCGGCATCGGTTCAGAAGTTTCCGGATCAGTCTCAACTCTCGCTTTTGATGGAACGGGCAGGTTTCGAGCAGGTCGGGTATGAAAACCTGACTGGCGGCATAGCGGCCTTACACATGGGCCGGCGTTCGGACAAGATTTAAGGATTGGTTGCAGCGCTTAGTTTGCAACCAGATACGTAGTCTCGGGGTATGGTTTCGGTAAGCGCGCGGTTGTCGGGGCTGTGCGAGTATTCGAACCGACCCTGGGGCTACGTTTTTATTTGGGCCACAGATCTACGCAGATAAACACAGATCAGTGTTCATCCGCGTAAATCTGTGGCCGTGCTATTATGCGCCGGAGTGCGAACGAAACTTCGGTACCGGATCTTCGGGATCCTGAGACGACTGCTTATCCTGCTCCTCGTTGTTTGGACCGTCGTCTCTCTCGTCACATTACTGATCGAACTAGTGCCGGGTGATCCGGCTGTCGCCGTCCTCGGCGAACAAGCCACGCCCGAACAGTTTGCGCAGTTTCGCGAAAAGCACGGTCTCGATCGTCCGCCCTTCTTCTTCTCTTTCCCGCGCGACACGAATGACGAGAGACACTTCGTATGGCACGGCGTCGATAATCGCTACGTGGATTACTGGCGCTTACTGCTCAGCGGCGACATGGGTCTGTCTTTCCGCAACGATCGGCCTGTCAGCAGTCTCATTCTCGAACGCTATCCCGCAACCATCGAGCTCGCGATCGTCGCGATGCTCATTGCCATAGTGATCGCCATCCCGCTTGGCGTCATCGCGGGCACGAACCGCGGCACAATCATCGACAACATCGCCTCCGTAGTCGCGTTGCTCGGCATCAGCCTGCCGAGTTTCGTGATCGGACCGATGCTGGTCTACATCTTCGCCGTAAAACTCGGCTGGCTCGCTCCGTCAGGACGATTCGACTGGAGCGACATCATTCTTCCAGCCTTCACGCTCGGCGCCGCGCTTTCCGCGATCCTGACTCGAATGGTGCGTTCGTCTGTGATCGAGGAGCTCGGCGAAGACTACGTTCGCACCGCGCGAGCAAAAGGCTTGAACGAGCGGACAGTGGTTTATAAACACGTCCTGAAAAACGGACTGATTCCAGTAGTCACCATTTTGGGTTTACAACTCGGCGTGCTGCTCGCAGGCGCGATCATCACTGAAAAAATCTTCGGCTGGCCGGGCCTGGGATTGCTGCTTGTTGAAGACGGTATCGGAAAACGCGACTATCGCGTCGTGCAAGGTTGTGTACTCGTCATCAGCATGACTTACATCATCGCAAACCTGCTCACTGATATGGTCTATCGCTGGCTGGACCCGCGGATTAGAGTCGGATGAATCGTCTAACAATCATCGGCCTGGTAATCGTCGTGGTGCTGGTTGTGGTCGCACTGTGCGCGCAGTGGATTGCCCCGTATGACGTCGGGGCGACAAACCTGTCGATGCGTTACCTTGCTCCATCCGCGCAGCACTGGTTTGGAACTGACTCAACTGGTCGCGACATCTTTTCGCGCGTCGTGTTTGGTACCCGCATCTCGCTACAGGTCGGAATCATCGTCGTCCTCGTCTCGGCTTTCATCGGCACCATCCTCGGCGCAATCGCCGGTTACTACGGCGGCTGGGTCGACCGGTTTGTGTCAGGCTACGTCTTCAACGTGTTTCTCGCTTTTCCCGGACTCCTTCTGGCGATTGCGATGGTTGCGTTTCTCGGCGCAGGCCTCAACAAACTCATTCTCGCACTTTGCATCATCGGTTGGGTTGGTTATGCACGACTGATTCGAGGCCAGGTCTTGAAGGTCCGCGAATACGACTTCGTCCAGGCCGCGCGCGCACTCGGCGCCAGCGACGCGCGCATCCTGCTGATTCACATACTTCCAAACGCGATTCAACCTTTGATCGTGCAGGCGAGTTTGGGAATGGCGGGCGCAGTGCTCTCAGAGGCAGCACTTTCGTTTCTGGGCCTCGGCGTGCCGCCACCGGCGCCGTCGTGGGGCACGATGATCGAGGAAGCCCGCGATCTCTCGACGTTGCAAGCCGCGCCACACGCGCTGATCTTTCCCGGCGCCGCCATCGCCCTCACCGTCCTCGCGTTCAATTTCATCGGCGACGGCTTGCGCGAATATCTCGATCCGAGACAACGAGCTCGATGAGCGCCATCTCGATTCGCAATCTGTCGAAAACTTATCCTGTGCCCTTTCGCCGCCTGCGTGCGTCTTTCCGGCGTCCGGTGAAAAAACCGGTGGAAGCGCTTTGCAACGTTTCGTTTGAAGTCGAGACCGGTGAGGTCTTTGGCCTGATTGGACGAAACGGTGCAGGAAAATCAACGCTCACGAAGATCGTCGCGACGCTCGTCCAACCAACCGCGGGCAGCGTCACAGTACACGGCCACGACAGCGTTGCCGGCGATGACCACGTCAGACGTTTGATTGGCCTCTCGACCGCGGAGGAGCGAAGTTTTTACTGGCGACTGACTTCCGAACAAAACCTCATGTTCTTCGCGCGCCTGCACGGTCTGTCGGATCGTACTGCGAAGCAGCGAATAAAAGATCTCTTTGGGAAACTGGAGCTGGACGAAGTTGCGCGACGACGCTTTGGGGAGCTTTCCACGGGAAACAAACAGCGGTTGGCTGTCGCACGGGCGTTGTTGTCGAATCCGCAGGTGCTTTTGCTGGATGAGCCGACACGTTCACTCGATCCATTAGCCGCAGAGCGAATGCGAGAGATGATCCGCTCGCTCGGTCAGCAAGATCCGCCAGTCACGATTCTCTTTACGTCCCACAATCTCGCTGAAGTTGAGACTTTGTGCGCGCGCGTGGCGATTATCAGTCGTGGGCGTATTCGCGCGATCGACACGCCGAAGAACCTGCGCGATCTGACGTCAGGATCGGAGATGGTGCATATCACAGTTTCGAGTGGCGAGAAGATCTCGTTTACGCGAGAGCACAATGACGATCGGCTCGATGAGAGAATAAGAGAGTTGCAGAGGGATGGAGTGAAGATAGTCGATATCGAAACAGATCGGGCGACGCTGCTTGATGTGTTAGAACGGTATGAGACCGCGGATGACACGGATTAAATGAACGCGATTAGATTATTACCGCGAAGGATATTTGCGTTTGTGGCGCGCGACTTTCGGCTGTTCGTGAGTTACCGGATGCAATTCTTTTTGCGGATCGTTTCGGTACTCGCGGTGGTGACGACGCTCTTCTTTATTTCGAAGATCTTTGCGGGGTTTACCG
>DASUPZ010000529.1:0-17194 GCA_036280855.1 Pyrinomonadaceae bacterium
AAACCTTCGAGACCTGACGCGATTGAAGCAACTGCTTCTGCTTCAGTCGCATAGGGCTTGTTCAATAATTCCACTACCTGCCTTTTCAGATAGGGCAACGCGGGATCGAGCCGCCCTGCTGAAAACGCCTGGTCCACAGCAACATCGGGCGGCAGGTAAGCATGCGCGGGGCGATTGTGGCAGTCGATACAATCCATACGCCGTGTTTCAGTTGACGCGATCTGCTCGGCGCTCCACCGGCGCGTCCGATCGTGATACTCCGTGACGTTTCCATTGCGGTCCTTCACGCGGATCCAAGGAATCACCTGCCGTTGCTTATCGGCGGCGATGAACGTGATCTCATTGCCGAGGTTCATGTGCCAGTGGATGCCTGCCACTGGACCACTCGCAGGATCTCCGCCGCCGACCTTTATCAGCATCCGTGTCTGGCGCAGTGAGTTGTTTTCATCGTAGGCGTAATGATTGAAGGTCTTGAGTTGGGCGCCATGAAACTTCGAGGGCCAGTGGCATTGCCCGCACGTCTCATTTGCAGGCCGCATGTTGTGCACCGGTGTCTCAATCGGTCGCGAATAATTACCGCGAACTAAAGCGACGAGCTGGCGGGCACCGGAGAGTTTTGAACGCGCGTACGACTCGGCGCCGTGGCCCACGTGACAATCGACACACCTGATTTGTGCGTGCGAGGTTGCATGGAAAGCAACAAACTCGGGCTTCATGACGCTGTGACAGGCCTCGCCACAAAACTCGACTGACTCCGTGTACTCATAAGCGCGATAACTTCCAAACGCGCTGGCGCAAACAAAAATGAAAGAAAGCACAAGGAGCGCGGCCGCGAGACGGCGCTGTCGCGGTTCGTTGAGATCGATTTTTGGATAAGGCGGTATCTCCGAAGACGGTGAGCGGCGGCGTCTGCGTCTCTCGAGCAGCATTCCGATCAGAATTACCAGGAGACCTAATGCGAGGAATGCGGGAAGTATGATGTACGTGACGATACCGAGGTAAGGATTGTCGGCCCGTTGCGTTATCTCGATAAGAAAGAGCAGTAAAATGCTTACGACCGCCGCAGTTACGATCACGGCGCCCGCAAAGCTGATGTAGTTTCTAAAAAGTGTCGGTGACTTTTGTTCCACAGGATTTACATGATCGGCAGGATTAACATTGGGGTCATGTTAATCCTGCGATCCTGTAACGAAGTTTCTACTGCACTGTTTTCAACTGCTTCATGTACTCCAAGAGTGCCTTTGCCTGTTCCGGCGTAACGCCTTTCTCGCCATACGCCGGCATGTTGGGTGGCTTCTCAGGTTTCTTGCCTTTCAGTATTGCGTCCAGGTGTTGCTCGTCGGTCATTGCCGTGTCGAACTTTTTCTCTGCCTTCTGGCCGTGGCAGGCGACGCATTTGGCTTTGTAGAAGGCTGCTGGATCTGATGGTTGTGCCTCGCCTTGCGCTGGAGCAACGCTGTAAAAGAGCACGCCAAAAAAGAAGATTGCGGTGATGGTTATCGCTATGTTTTTGACTCGGTTCATTATGTCTTCCCCCAGCGGTGAATCCGCTCGCGGGGGCTAAGTGCAACGACCATGCCGATGCGTTTTTCTAGGAAAATCCAAGCTTTAGCTCATTCCCAGCGATCTTTTCCGCAGAGCATGGGAAACTTTCCGCACCATCACTTTGTGCGCCTCCTTGTGGAGTGCGGCGGCCTGGCGCCGCTTTCCCATTCGATCACGAGATCAAGTACCAAAGCGGCGCCAGGCCGCCGCACTCCAAGGTTTTAAAAGTGCCATGACGAACCCTTGTGGCACCGCTTGCACGCCGAGAAGTCATCGCCGCCAAACGTCCGCTGGCCGTTGTGACAAGTCGCACAACTCGACGCTCGCGCAGGTGCGTGATGATTCAGCGGCAACGGCGACGACACCTGCCGTCCGCGCGGCATTCCTGCTCGAACGTTATGACATCCGGCACACGTCAACTTCTCTGACGCATCGTGACTCGCGTGACTGAAACCGACTCGATAAGCCGCCGCCCTCTCCGAAGTGCGAACGAAACGGCCGAGCTGGTGACAGGTACCGCAAGAAGAGATATCGCGACCATTAGCCTTTGCACCCGGCGTGTGACAACTGAAACAAGTGACGTGAGCATTCATTCGCGCCGGGATCGAAAGACCAACGCCTCCGCGGTTTCGTCGATGACAAGTCGTACATCCCGCGCCCGCCGCAGCATGTCTCGCATGATCGAATTTGACATTGAAGCTGCGTAACGCTGGAAACGCTTTAACCTTTCCACTGCCCGCATCAGTATGACAAATCGTGCAAATCTCACTGCCCTGATTTGCAAACTGCTGCGCGTGACAACCGGCGCAGGGTGCGTGTGAATCTTTGCCCGGCAACGTTGGTTGCGGTGAGTTGCTTTCACGGCGATGACAAAGCAGGCACGGCAACCGCGCGTGTTCGCTCCTCTCATGTTTGAACTGCGAATAATTCGTCTGGGCCAATGCATTGTAACCACCAGCACACACACCCGTAACGATAAACGCGACAATTAGCCCGACTTGTAATCGTCTCTTCACAGACATCATTTCGCCGGCTTCGGAATCGCAGCCACGTGACTCGCGGGCACGGCATTTTTGCCAAACACGACGTGACACTTCGTACAAACAAAGCTACCTTTTTTGGTCCTCTGATCGATCTCGTAATTCAGAATTCCACCATCGTCGAGCGTCGCAGTCACATGACAACCTTCCGCGCCGCCACACGATTTCACTGGAACTCGAAAATCCGCCGCGCCCTTTACCACCGATTCGTGACACTGCGCACAGTTCAGATCCGGATGAACTTCATGTCGAAACGCACCCGCCGACGTTCGCTCACGCCAGGCGGTCAGCGTCCACCAATCCTCAATCGACATCGCCTTCGCCAGTTTTTCATCGAAATCCGAAGCGCGTTTTTCCACAGCAGGCGGCTTGTGACACGCATCGCAGTTCGGCGGCAAAGGCGCGAGTTCACTCTCCTGGTTGTGACAGCTGAAGCAGCCGGTGTGCGTTAACGGCCGTGTCTGAAACGTTCCTTTCTTCAACCAGAACGCATCGCCAATATCCTTCGGCGGTTTCGTAACGAACTCATCGTCCGAATCACCCTGCGGTTGATGCAATTGATGGCAGTCAGTGCAAGTGGCATCCGTGTGCTTTTCGTGCGGGAAAAGCACACGGAAATCCGAGAGGAAATCACGCCCCTTTGGTGTTGAAAGAAAAGCCTGACCCATACTCGGAAACGGATAGCGCGACGTCTCGACCGGCGTCGCTTTCACATGGCAATTCGAGCAAATGCGCGGAGCCGGCCGCTCACGTGCGAAGAACTGTTGCCGGTGACAACTCAGGCACGCCTGATGTTCCGGATACTCAGTAACATCCGGAAAAGCATCGTCGCCCTTGCGCACCTCTTTCCAATTCTTCGACGGAAACTTATGACACGAATTACAAGCCGCGCGATGCTGTTCGGTGAGATGAGAGAAACGAGTGTAGTCGACTCGCGGCCTGGTTACCGGAGTTCTGCGTCGCTGAGATGAAGCTACGATACTCAGCGGCCAACAGATCGATACCCACACAATACCGGTACATACATACTTGATCGCCCGTGGCCCCATTGTCCTCTATAAGAGCTACTCACCACGACCGAAATATATTCGCAGCGAAGTGTACGGCAAGTGCGCGTGATAATTCTGATTTGGGAAAAACCTGTCGTTATAGTTGTAGAACGTGTAACCAACGTTCCAGTCCAGCATGCGATTCAATCTCAACGTCACGCGCGCTTCGGGCGATTGAAACGACATCGGATACGAATCGATCAGAATCACGTTTGACGGCGACACGCGATCGCCCTGGCCGTCGTCTTTATTGATATGGTACCCCGCGTAAAACGTCAGCCTGGGAATCGGACGAACAAAGGCATTGAAGAAGAAAAAGTTGTCGCGCGAATAATATTGGCTCTCGCCGACGCGCCTCTGCCCGCTGATCGGAAGTAGTATACCCGCGATACTGGTCACTCGCATGTGTGTGTAACCGCTGCTCAATGAGAACCGTGCGTTTGGCGTCCAATCGACGGACGACGTGAAATGACGACTCTTAACGTTTACATCGAGCGCGCCGGGAGCGGTGCCGAAAGGGACACTCGGGCTCGTGATCACGTCAGCAGGATTGGTGTTGTCTTTCGTTATCAGCGCGAAGTTGAGTGAGATCTGGCTGCCGGCGTTGATGCGATTGCGCAGGCGGAGGTTCGTGAAGTCGTTGTTGGCAAGCCGCGTGAAAACGCTGTCTGCATCGCCGTGCTCGCCGTCGAAGTAGATAGTCCAGGCTTTTACTGGACGCGCTTTGAAACCAAAGATCGCCGAGTGTGTTTGATTGTCGACTTCTTCAGATCTCGTCGTGAGCGTGGTGGTGCGATCGAGATGAGCGAGCTCGATGTGGCGATCGGTAAACCGGTAACCGGCGTGTATAGAATACGAAGGGCTAAACTGGTAATCCGCTTCAATCGTATTCATGAACCGCCGGTAGTTGGTGGTCCGTGCAAAGAACGAATTCGTTGTCACTGTCGCGAGCGGCACACCCGCGAAAGTCCGCGGTCGTAACACGTCGACCAGCGGCTCTTCGCCGTTGATGCGGAAGTTATCAAACCGAAACGTGTTTGAAATACGAAACTTGCTTGTCGCGAGCCAGGTGACACCGATGTCGCCGATCGCCGATGGACGTTTTGCTTCACCACGCGCGGTTGCGGTCTGAGGCACTGCAAGATTGCCGTTCGCCAAACGGCCGGTGGTCTGCTCAAACAACGAATAGCGCGACCTGCCGCTCAGGTAAATATATCGCCCCGTGAAATCGAGTTTTTGCGCAATCAAACGGTGCACGCTGAAGCGCGTGAAAAAATGCGTGCCCTGCGTGGGCGTCTCACGAAAGAGCTGATCGATTCGAGACGTATTTGCCGTGTTGTTGCCCTGGTTTGTCAGGTTAACTGTGAGGCTGCTGTCGTCGTGGAAGTAGCGTGCTCCCTGCGTCAACGAGAGATCGAAGCCGCCCAATCTTGCATCGATGCCGGCGCGAAAATTATTTGCGCGGTACGCCGCATTCGAAGCAACCGCGTATTCATCTCCTCCGAATCGCACGGTTGTAACACCCGGGCCTTCACGAGTGTCGCGGGAGTAACCGAGATAAAACTTGATCCTGCGGTTCTCAGGTAAGCCAATCAGATCGAAATCACTGAAATTGTGTCGCGTGTTGGAAGTGTGTTGCCCAACCCGTGCATTAAGCGGGTTGGCAATACTTTGCAATGCGTTGAAATACCGCGCCCTGCGCACGTTTGCATCAAAGCGATAGCTGCCGGATTTCTCGACACTGATGCGAGTGTAGCCGTGTGGATCGCCACCCCAGCCCGAAGTGTTCACGAGAACCTCGTCGAACGCGCCACCAGAGCCTTCCCTCTTTCGCAGAAAGAAACTGGAATCAAAAAGTCTGACGCCGTTTCCGTAATTCAGATCGCTTCGATATTTGTTTTCGTTGCCGTCCAGGCTCAAACCGCGCACGCCGAGCTCGAGACTCGAAGTGACGTTGTAACTTCCGAGCCTGTCTTCAGCCGCAACGTTCGTCGCGTTAGGGCTCGGACTGGCAGACGGCGTCGTTGAGGGTTGCTGCGCCTCAGCAGTAGCCGCAACACTGAGCACGAGCGCTAAAAACAAAGCTGGTCGAATGTATCTTTTCATCTTGTCCGCTCCTTACCAGCTCTACCGGAAGAAAAAGCGATCGACGTGTGAGCCGTGAATCTTGACGTGACACGTGGTGCAATTCTGGTATCTCAACGTCGCCTGGTTATGGAAATTGGGAGTGTCAGGCGCGCCTATCTCATGCGCGTTGCTGTGACACTCGAGACAGAGCTGTCGCACGTGCGAACGTGACAACAGTTTCGGGTTGGCCGAACCATGCGGCGTGTGACACGACGAACAGCCTTCGATTTTCAGCGGCGCATGTTCGAATACGAATGGCCCCTGCTTGTCTGCGTGACACTTGAGACATGAGGCATCAGCGCCGGTCGAAAGCCGCGTCTGCTTGAGCTCAAAGCCGCCATGCGGATTGTGACAATCGCTGCACTTGATCAGGCCTTCGAGCACTTTGTGATGAAACGGCCTGCTAAACTGTGCCTTCGTTTCAGTGTGACAACTGATGCAGAGTTGCGGCTCACTCGACCGCAACATGTTAGCTGCCAGCAGATCGCGATTCCGCCTGTCAACTTCTGATAAGAACTTGTTTGAACCCGGATCGCCGGCGCGCGGTTCCGGCGAATGAGACGTATGGCAGTCAGTGCAGCCCACGTCGTTGCGCCAGTGTTCGCCGCGACGGAAGTTGTTGTGCTCTTCCTTGCCCGCATGACAACCGAGACACGTCTCTGAGGTTTCTTTGGACGATTTGTTTTTGAAGGAGATGATCTTCTTCGGATCGCCTTCTTCCACGTGGGCCTTGCCGGGCCCGTGACACGATTCGCAACCGGTCACTTTCTCCTTCCAGCTACTGCTGGCCGGTAAACGCGCGTGGGTAGTGTGTGAGAAGTTTTTGAACTGGTCTTCGTGGCAGTCCTTGCAAGCCTCGCTGCCGACGTAGTCGTCAGCTTTGTAGATGCCGAGTTCAGCGTCGCTGATCGGGGCAGACTGCGAGGAGTCGCCATAGCTGAGCCAACCGATGGTCGCAATGACAACTCCACAGATCAGGAGTGCTTTGATGAATGTTTTCACTCTTCTGCCTCCGCTAAATTACGAGTGGCTGACTCGGGCGAGAAATGCCAGAGCATTCTAGGGTTTCAGAGATTGTTCCGATGTGACGAACGTCACACGCCGAAACTGTCGGACCGTACGCGGGTTGTTTTAACCCACCGCCATCGCTTCCAACGCTGCGCGATCGCGTATCAGGATGCTGCCAGAGTTTATCTGAATGATCTGGCGTCTGCCCATGCTCGCCAGCAAACGCGTCACCGTCTCGCGCGAGGAGCAGATCATTTGCGCGATCTCTTCATGCGTGAACGACTTTTCGATTCGCGTTGCACCCGATGTATTTAACCCATTTTCTCTGCTCCAGTCGAGTAATAATCTGGCCAACCGCGCGCTGGCTGTCTGTGGCAACAGCAGTGATCTCGTTCGATTTGTGAGCTCAGCTAACTCCCGGCTCAATATCGTCAACATGGTTTTAGCGCCGGCTGGTCGTTCCATGAGGTCGAGCAATTCAGCGCGCGCGACGAAATCCGTGCGACATGGTCCGATAGTTTTGACCGTTGCGTCGTATGAAGAACCGCCCAGCACTGAGTTCAAGCCGAGCACGTCGCCGGCCTCGGCCATGCGCAGTATCACCACTCTGCCCTCCGTCGACGTGATGGATACCGCGGCCCGTCCGGTTCGCAATATGTAGATGCCTCGCGCTGGTTCGCCTTCGGAAAACAACACCTTCCCACGACCATGAAGTGAGTTCAGATTGCTGACATTCGACGCGCGGATTTCCCGCAGCAGTGAATGCAGATCTGTTCGCGTTTCATCTCTTGCGTGTTCAATCTTTTCCGCGATCGGCATCATCACACTCCCTGGGCCCCTTTGGCCTTCGCTTGCTCCTTAGGAGCAAGGTGCTGCTGAAAAAGCCTGGCGGACGCTTCGAGAAAATCGTACGAAGTCACGATCCCCACTAAGTGATTGCTTTCTACCACAGGCAGGCAGCCAACACGGTTGCTGCGCATGATCTCGATTGCTTCCAACGACGGCGTCGCAGGAGAAACGGTGAAGGGATTCTCTATCATCACTTCTCGAACGGTGATCGGGTTTCCGTTCGAACGGCCGTTGCTCATCAGTCGAAGAAGCCCACGATGAGTTACCAGCCCCACGAGTCGTCCTCCCTGATCTTCGACGGGCACGTGCCGGATGTGTCGCCAGTCCATCACACTCGCAGCAAGATCGATCAGATCGTCAGGCTTGAGGGTGAATAGATCCGTCGACATGAACTGCCCAACGGTACGATAGCATTGCTCCCATTCCTCCTCTGCTGTTTCAATGACGGGCCAGCGAGAAACCGGTTGACCTTCCCTTTGATTTGCCAACATGGACGACGTGAGTCTTCTCTGGCGAGCGTCTTTCGACATCGAGTTTCCTATCGTCGATAGCGACTTCATGATCCAGCCCGAGCCTGTTTGGCGCGTTCTCGCACGTTCTTCAATTATTCCGAGATATTTATCGATGTCTTCACTTGCTACGTGCGAACTGCGCAATCCCTGCCGGGCGAGCGGAAGCAGGTGGTCCAGGATTAACGACGCCGCGCTGTGGCTCTGTCCGTCGATCCACTGAAACTGAGCATCAAGCCCGTGTCTGGCAGCGCGGACGAAGTTCAACTTCGCATCGTCAAAGTCCATCACCTGCGCAATGTTCCCGTAAACTTGCGGCATGGCGAGCATTAAGCCGGTGAAGAACGCCGCGTTGGCAATCTCGTCCACGATCGTTGGACCAGCCGGTAACGCGCGGTTCTCGATTCGCAGATGCGGAACGCCGTCAGCCACTCCATAACATGCGCGGTTCCAGCGCCAGACAGTGCCGTTATGCATGCGCAGAGATGACAGCAGGGGCGTCTCTCCGCGCGCGAGCACCGCAAACGGGTTCTCGTCCGGCTGCACTAACATGATTGGACGAAAACGCATGATCTGCTCATGAAAGAGTTCCACGATTGAATTTTTCAGCCAATCATCACCGAAACTGACACGCGTCGGCTGGTTGCGTGCGAGTTGTGGCCGCGAACGCTCATCGGTCGAATGCTGAAACAACGCGACACGCGTTTCCTGCCACAAACGTTGACCAAACAAGAGTGGTGAATTGACGGCGGCGGCCAGCACGGGCGCAGTTATCGCCTGCGCGATGTTGTAATGGTTGGCGAATTCTTTGGCGTTGCTTTGGAAGTGGACCTGAAAACTCGTGTTGCACGATTCCATCATGATGTTGTCGTGCGTCAGGTGCAGTTCGTCCAAACCTTTGATGTAAATCGAAAGCGGGCCGCCGCGCATCCGAATGACACCGCGATCCAACTCGTGATAGCGAGGAATCGGAGTGAGGTTTTCCAGCGTCAGATCTGACTTTTGAAGTGTCGGCAAAATGCCGGAGAGAAGCACGTCCGCTCCTTGAGTTGCGGCGCCTGTCCGGGCGAGGTCGATGAGTGCGGTAAGCTCCTGATCCATGCGACTGAAACAGTTGTCGCTTAGTTCGAGCGGTGTGAGATTCGCTTCGAGATTGAACCTCGCGATCTCAGTTGTGAGTCGCGAGTCGTTCGTATGTTTGAGAACTTCGAGCGAAACAGGCGCAGGCCGCAGGTACTGATCGATTAGAAACATTTCCTGCTCTGCGCCGATTCGCTGGACGCCGCTCTCGATGCGACCATCTTCGAGCATAAACGCCAGTGCCCGCAGGTCTTCGAGAAGAGCTTTCATGAAAGCCTGTGCTTTCTGCTGGTCGACGTGTTGTTCTACGTTATGCTCTCCCATTTACATGTACGTCCTGAGATTTCTGCAATTGTGCCAGCACTACGCCTGGCTTTAATGGACGCGCAACGAGCACCGGGCACGGCGCCTGGCGCAACACTCGATCCACATTCGATCCAAACAACGCACGCATTCCGAATCCGGCGCCATGCGCACCCACGCTGATCAAACCGATATCGTTCTTCTCTGCATAGCTCAGAATCTCGCGATACGGATTTCCTTCACTCACAGCAGTTTTGACGTCACACCAGAGATGGACCTCAGCCGGAACCACTCGCTGCAACCGGCGCGCGGCCGTGTGGTAGGCTGATTCGCCTTTTGCCGGATACCAGGCGATCTCGGGATCGTTTAACGAACGCGGCGGCAACACGTGAAGCAGATGCAATTCCGCCTGGTGCTGCTGCGCGATCGCCAGCGCATACTTCAGGGCCAGCTCTGAATAGTCGGAAAAGTCGTAAGCGACGAGCACGCGTTTCAGGTCCACTCCGAGTTCCTCACTCACAAACTCACGCTCGTCGCTGTGCATAACCAGCACCGGGCAGGGAGCACTCCGGCAAACCGACTCAGCAGTGGAACCCAACAGCGCCGCACGATGTGGACGACGCCTTGAGCGCATCACGATCAAGTCCGCATGTTCCAACTGCGCCTGTCTCATGATCTCTTCGCCCGCATCGTCAGCAAACGCCACCACGGCTCGCCATCGCGCGCCAATCAGATCGGAAGGATTGACATGGGCCAACAAAGAAGATTCCAGTAGTCCAGGCTCTTCATCGCGGTCAGTTCCCTTTGTGCAGTGAAGCAGGATCAACTCGGCGTCATGTACGCGCGCGAGGGCGAGGGCATAACGCACGGCGTCTCCCGAGTACGGCGACAAATCAGTCGGACAAAGAACGCGCTTGATATTAATCATGATGAACCTCTTTGAATTTAGCCCCTCCCTGGAGTGCGCCTCATGGTCTAATCGCCACTTTCATCACACCATCCAACCGTTCGCCAAACAGGTCGTAAGCTTCCTCAATTCTGTCCAACGGATACGTATGTGTGAGCAACGGCGTAAGATCGACGCGGCCACGACGAACAACTTCCATCAGCCTGCGCATGCGCTCTTTGCCACCGGGACAAAGCGTCGTCACGATCCGGTGATCTCCAATACCCGCCGCGAATGCTTCATAAGGAATTTGAAGCTTCCCGGAATACACGCCAAGACTCGACAACGTTCCCGCCGGACGCAAACTGCGCAGCGCGCTCTCAAACGTCTGCTGCGTGCCAAGCGCCTCGATCGCGACGTCGGCGCCGCCACCGGTCAGCCGTTTTACTTCCGCCACAACGTCCGTCTCGCGGTAATCGAGCGTGACGTCGGCTCCCATTCGTCTCGACATCGCAAGCCGGTGATCGTCTCCATCAATGCCGATGATCAACGCGGCTCCCATCAGCTTTGCCCCGGCCGTCGCGCATAAACCGATCGGGCCTTGCGCAAACACCACCACCGAGTCGCCGATCTTTACTTGTGCAGACTCGGCGCCGCTGAATCCGGTGGAAGCAATGTCGGCGAGCAGGACCACTTGTTCATCCGTAAGCTCATCAGGAATCTTCGCTAGGTTTGCCTGGGCATTTGGCACCTTTAGATACTCAGCCTGCGCGCCGTTGATCGTGTTTCCAAATCGCCAGCCACCAAGCGCTTCGTAACCTTCACCATGTCCGCACTGTGCTGAGTGTCCCGACAGACACGCCCTGCACTGGCCACACGGTGTAATCGCGCCCACCAGCACTCGATCGCCGATCGCGTACCCGGAAACTCCTACGCCGAGCTCTTCAATCACACCCACCGGCTCGTGACCGATGATCAGACCTTGAGCAACCGGGTATTCACCTCTGACGATGTGAAGATCGGTTCCGCAAATGGTGGTGAGCGTCACTCGAATAACGGCTTCGCCTGCTCCCGCCCGAGGCTTCTCAACCTCTTCGACGCGGATCTTGTTTTTGCCATGGAAAACATTTGCTTTCATTTCGCTACCTCTCCCCTTGCCTGGGCGTCTCCCTGGAGTGCGGTGACTTGTCACCGCTTTGGTCCCACTTCGGAATCCCGGGCTCAGCGCTGGACCAAAGCGCCGACACGTCGGCGCACTCCAAGGAGGCGCCTTTACCTACCAGTTTCAATGCAATGCCACCGATACATTCGGAAGGGATTCAGCAACAACTGGACCGAGTTCACGGCCCCAGCACGTAAGACAATGCGCCAGCGCCGGATCGATCTCGAGTCGTGCGTCGTCGATTGCACGCCCACACCTGGAACAGTTGCCGTAGGATCCGGACATCAAACGATCGAGAGCATCGTCTACCTTTCGCAACCGCGCTTGCAGCATTTCCTTGCGCCCCTTGACAAACTGACCCTTAAGCAACGCTTCGCAAATCTCTTCGCGTTCTCCATGCAGGCTATTCCACCTCCATCCGCCCTCTCCTCCGATCGGGATTTCAAGCAAGTGAATTGTGCGTTCCTCGTTCATGATGTTTGCCCTTTCAATTTATGAATGCGTAACTTCCCAGTACTTTTGCTGAACGCGTTTGGCCCAGCTCCAGAAACGGCCCTGCCTGACGGTCGCCGGCTCATCCAAGCCAATGTTTTTGTGCAGGTAGAGACTGTCGCCTCCAATTTCATCGATCACAAACCTCATCTGGTGCACGTAGTGCGATACCGGTTCGTGTCCTTCGATTTCCGCGGCGAGGTTTTTCGCGGCCACTTCGCCCTGGCGCACGGCCATGTGGCCCATCTTTGGCCCGGCGAAGCTTACGCAATCGCCGGCGGCGTATATTCGTTCGTGACCTATCACGCGCATTGTCGGGTCAACGTAGATGTAGCCTTCGTCGTCGGTGGCTCCGAGGTAATGTGCTGTCGACGATCCGCTAAAGGGTGGAACCAGCATCAGCAGATCGAAATCAATGACATCTCCCGTGTCGGTGAGAGCCGAGTCCCGGGTCAGCGACGTGATGCGAAAGTTAGTTAGTAACTCTATTCCGTGGGTTTTGAGCGCCTGCCTTAACGCGCCGGCTGCCTTTTCATCTTCGAGTTCCGACTCGAGTGTCTGCGGGCTGACGACGGTTATCCTGACGCGGTCGCGTTCACCTTTCTTTTCGAGGTGACGCGCGAGAGCGAACGCTGATTCGTACACAGGAACGGGCAGACGCGCGCCCAGGCATTGCCCGAAGAGAGCCCTGCCTTCATGAAACGTCTCGACTGCTTTTCCAAACTGGATTGTCTTGTCGACGTTCAGCAGATGGTGCGCGTGTTCGTAGAAGCCGGTGATCTTTTCAGTTGCCAGGCGGCGACCGAGAGCGATGATCAGATAATCGTAAGGGAGTTTCCCTTCGACTTGACCGTGCGCGATGCTGACTTTTCTTTCAAACGGATCGATGTGAGCAACTTCGGCTTCGATGAAGTTCACTCTTCGATTCAACATCGTCTCGCGCAGGTCGAATGAAACGTCATTCTTTTCACACCCGCCAAAAGCCAACCTGACCAGCGCCGGATAAAAAACGAACTGCCGGCTGCGTGACACGAGCGTGATCTGATGCTCGTCGCCCAGTTGCTGCGCCAGACGCTCTGCCGCGACCACGCCACTGAATCCACCACCCAGGATCAAAACTTTCGCCATTACCAGAAAAGCCTCCACGCGCAGATGTGCACGACCCGTACCACTTAGTTTTGCCTGGTTTTGTGGAGCTTTTTGCGAAATGAGGGGAGGATCAGGCGGGAAGCTGCGAGGTATTTCCCACCCACTTGAAATTTCCCACAACCGATTCGTGCTTTTTTTCGCGTTTATCCGCGGCTTAACACCTGCGCAAGTGTCTTCAATAATTTTTCAGCCGTGTAGGGCTTGTTGAGAAACACAGAAACACCTTCCAACGCACCCTCACCTGCTCGTTGCCCGGCTCCCAAACCACTTGCCGCAATGATTCGGACGTTCGGGTTCATTCTTTGTAGCGCGCGGATCGTCGCGGGCCCATCCATGAACGGCATCACCATATCGGTCAGCACCACCGCGATTTCATTCTTCTTGTCGGCGTAGACCGCGAGTGCTTCAGTGCCGTCACTTGCAAGCGCAACTCTGTATCCAAAAGTCTCGAGGGTGCCGCGTGTGATCTCACGAATCGACTCTTCATCGTCAACCACCAGAATCAACTCTCCGTGTCCCAGCGGCAGATCAGTTGCCAGTGCAGCAGCGTCAACTGCGCCCGGCCTATCGACCGCGGGAAGGTACAACGTAAACTGACTCCCTTTATGCAGCTCACTGTAGACGTTGATGAAGCCGCCATGACTCTTCACTATCGTCAACGCAGTCGAAAGACCAAGGCCGGTGCCTTTGGTCATCTCTTTGGTGGTGAAGAACGGTTCGAAGATCCTGCTCTGAATCTCCGTCGACATTCCCGGACCTGTGTCGGATACACTGATCATCACAAAGCGCCCCGGCTTCGCTTCGAGATGCATCCGCGCGTAATTTTCATCGACCAGAACGTTCTCAGCTCTAATCGAGATTGAGCCGCCTTCGGGCATGGCGTCACGAGCGTTTACGCAGAGATTCATCAGCACCTGGTGCATCTGCGTTGCGTCGGCGGAAATGATCCAGAGGTCGTGGGGGATCTTGAAACTGATCTCGATTGACTTGGGCAGTGTCTCGCGCAGGATCTTTACGATCTCTTTTATAAGGTGCTTCGGCTGCAACGCTACGCGCTCACCTTCGACGCCTCTAGCAAACGACAACACCTGGCGCACCATGTCGCCGCCACGCTCGGCATTCGTGCGCAAGACGTCCAACCACTTTTTGCTCGCTTCGTCAGTCGCTTTCAACTGCAGCATGTCGATCGCCATGAGAATTGGCGAAAGGACGTTGTTCAGATCGTGAGCGATACCGCCCGCAAGCGTGCCGATCGACTCCATCCTTTGCGCTCGCAGAAACTGCGCTTCCATCCGTTTCTTTTCGGTGACGTCCGTGTTGATGACGAGTATTGAGTTTGGCTGGCCCTTTTCATCTCGCACCAACGTCCAGCGGCTTTCCACGGTTATCTCAGTCCCGTCACGACGCGTTTGACGAATCTCACCCTGCCACTCGCCGTGTTGGATAACGGCGCTGTGCGCCTGCTCGATCTGTCGCGGCGACTCTTTGAAAACATTTTTGCCCACCACTTCCTCAGCGGTCCAGCCGTAAATCTTCTCGGCCCCCTTATTCCAGAACAGGATGTTTTGCTCGAGATCGCGCACGAGGATCGCATCCTGCGCCTGGTCCAATAGCGCCGCTTGTTGAAGTATGCGTTCTTCAGCGCGTTTCCGTTCGGTTATGTCGCTGCGGATCGCGACGTACTGGTACGGTTTACCTTCAGCATTCAGAAAAGGGACGATCGTCGTGTCAACCCAGTAGTAGCTTCCATCCTTGGCGCGATTCTTTAACTCGCCGCGCCACACTTTTCCACCGGCAATCGTCGTCCACAAATTTCTGATGAACTCCTTCGGATGATAGCCGGAGTTGATGATCCGGTGGTCCTGCCCGAGTAATTCCTCGCGTGAGTATTTTGAAATCTCACAAAACTTGTCGTTGACGTAGTTGATAATCCCGCGCTGGTCCGTGATCGCGACGATCGCGGATTCGTCGAGGGCAAACTTGATGTCAGCCAGTTCCTTCTCTGAGCGTTGTAAGGCTTCTTCGGGTAGGAGTTGTTTATCGGCTGGTGTTTGATTCGTAACCGTCATGAAATTACGTGTCGGCGTCGGCGATGGCTACTTGCGCGTCTTCGAGTTTCTTAAGCCGGTATCTTAACTGATCGCGCGAGATGCCGAGCAGTTCGGCGGCGCGTGTTTGATTGCCACCGCTTCGCTGGATAGCTTGCCGAACAAACGAGAGTTCCGCTTCATCGAGTGATATGCCCTGGCTCGGCAGGACAAACTGAGTTGACGCTTCCCCAGTCGTGGTTTGCTCAAACCGCGGCGCTTCCAACAACGATTCAGGCAAGTACTCAGTGGTGATTTCATCGCCGTCTTCGAGAATTAGAGCCCGCTCAATCACGTTGCGCAGCTCGCGGACATTTCCCGGCCATCGATAGACTCTGAATACTTCTGCGGCTTCAGCAGACAACCTGGTGATCTTTCTATTCCGCTTCAGTCGCGCTCCGATCGTGTCGATGTAGTGTTGCGCTAGGAGTAAAACGTCGTCACCTCGTTCGCGAAGCGGTGGGATGTCGATCTGAATAATCGACAGGCGATAGTAGAGATCCAGACGGAATCTTCCGGCTTCACTTTCCGTTTTCAAATCGCGATTGGATGCTGCGAGCACACGCACGTCGAGTGGCATGTCTTTCAAACCGCCGACTCTCCGGAAAGCACCCTCTTCCAGCACGCGCAAAAGTTTTGCCTGGAGTGAGAGTTCGAGCTCACCGATTTCGTCGAGCAAAAGCGTTCCACCTTCGGCCTGTTCAAACAGTCCTTCCTTTCGTGCTTTCGCGTCGGTGAACGCGCCCTTTTCGTAACCGAAGAGTTCCGACTCGATCAGCGTTGCGGGCAGTGCTGCACAGTTGATGGCTACGAAAGGCCGGTCTGCTCGTTGCGAGCCGTAGTGGATTGCTTTTGCGACGAGGTCTTTTCCGGTTCCCGATTCGCCTTGAAGCAAAACTGACGAGACTTCGCTTTCCGCTACCTTTGCTGCGAGACCCAGCATCTTCTTCATTGCCGGAGACTCACCCACGATCTGCCGGAAATTAAACTCTCTCGCTCGTTCTTTTCTGACTTGTTCAACTTCGCGTCGCAGGTGCCGCGCTTCGACAGCGTTTCGAATCGTGACGCGGAGCTCTTCGAGGTTGATGGGCTTGGCGATGAAGTCGTAGGCGCCGCCGCGCAGAGCTGAAATAGTGTTATCGATCTGAACGTTGCCCGTGATCATGATCGCAATCGTTTCCGGATGTTCACCTTTGATCTCGCGCAACACGTCGAGACCCGAGCCGTCAGGCAGATCGATGTCGAGCAGAACCACGGCCGGCAGCTCGGCATTAAACTGCTTCAATGCTTCGTCCACCGAACCTGCTTCCACGGGAGCAAATCCCCAGCTTTGGAGGGCTTCAGTCAGCGTCCAGCGAATTGCCTGATCGTCATCGACGACGAGTATTTGTTCGTTTGTGTTCTTGGGCGACATTTAAGGACCGAGGCGTTGATTATAACATTAGAAAACAGATAATCAGACGCCGCCTTGGAGTGCGCCGACTTGTCGGCGCTTTGGTCCCGCGTGAAGCGTGCATTCCGAGTTGGGACCAAAGCGGTGACAAGTCACCGCACTCCAGGGAGACGCCCGCTTCAAAGGCTTGTGGACTTTCCCGCAGCCGGTGGGCAAGGTTACTCACAGCCGCCGCTCTAACAACGTCCAGTCTCAATAAATCCTCGCGAATCCAAGTGGCATATTCTTTGCCCTTCTCGTGCGCGGGTAGCACATCAAAGCTGATGCAGCTAACCCGAATGGTAACCGATTGGAGGTATGCCGCCATGACAACGGATAAGCGCGATATTCTCGAACTACTTAAAGAAGAGCTGGACTTCATCGAGAAGGGAGGTTACGGACGATCAGTTCGAACGCCATGGCAAAGCAAATCTACCTTCCAGGATTCTCTCTCGTGTATTAATTATGGTTACCCA
>DASUPZ010000530.1:0-4526 GCA_036280855.1 Pyrinomonadaceae bacterium
TGGGTAAACCGCTCGTGTTGCTTCACGGCTATCCCTTCAACCGCTCGCTTTGGAACGAACAAGTCGCCGCGCTGAGTAATAGTTATCGCGTAATCGCGCCCGACTTACGTGGGTTTGGCGAGACCGAGACTTCCCAGGGACCGGCGACGATGGACCGTATGGCCCAGGACGTGGCCGAGTTGTTGGACCATCTCGAGATAACGCGCGCAGCGGTTGGCGGCTTGTCGATGGGCGGCTACGTTGCGCTCGCATTTTACAAGCAGTTTCCATCGCGCGTGCGCGCGCTTGTGCTCGCCGACACGCGCGCGCAGGCCGACACTGAAGAAGGAAAACAAACGCGCGCGCAGCAGGCAGAAAAAGCCCTCGCCGAAGGCATGGCCGGAATCGCCGACGCGATGTTGCCGAAGCTGCTCACTCCGGAAACGGTCAGCAAGCATCCGGAGATCGTGAAGCGTGTTCGCGACATGATGTTGAAAACCAAACCCGAAGGCGCGGCTGCGGCGTTGAGGGGAATGGCACAACGGGACGATCAAACTTCGTTGCTTCCGAACATCTCCGCGTCCACGTTGATTCTCGTCGGCGCCGAAGATGCGATCACGCCCCCGCCAGACAGTCAGAAGATGCATCAGGCGATCGCCGGCTCGCGTTTGGTTGTCGTGGAAAATGCCGGGCATGTTTCCAATCTCGAGCGGACCGAAAAGTTCAACCAGGCGCTAATTGATTTCTTGAGAGAGTCGCTCGATTAAAATGCCCGCGCACAAAAAATTCACGATTGAAGAGCGCGTGCGCTGGGGCGACGTCGATGCGGCGCGCATCATTTTTTACGGCGCGTATATTCACTTTTTCGAGTTTGCCGAAACAGAGCTGTTCCGCGAAGTTGGTCTGCACTACGGCACCATGTTTGACGAGCTCGGGATCTGGTTGCCGCGCGTGCATCTTGAATGCGATTTTCATCGCATCGCGCAGCTTGATGATCTGTTGGAGGTGAGCGTGTATGTCGGCCGGTTTGGAACAAAGTCGATGAGGTTGAATTTCGAAGTGCGTCGAAAGGGAACCGAGGAGCTGGTGGCGACCGCGCACTTCGTTCTCGCAGCAGTCAATCAGAATACATTTGAAACTGTTCCAATTCCCTCAGAGCTGCGCGAGAAGCTCGCACCTTACACTGCCGGCGAAGATCAGAAATGAACGAGTCTTACTCCGCCGATCTTGACGAAACGTTGATCGATCCGGATCCGATCAAACAGTTTCAGTCGTGGCTTAACGACGCTGTTGCGGCACAACTGCCGCTGCCGGAGGCGATGACACTGGCCACCGCGTCGCCTGACGGCAGGCCGTCGGCGCGGATGGTGCTGCTGAAGCAGGTGGACCAGGACGGCTTTGTTTTTTTCACAAACTACCGGAGCGCGAAGGCACGCCAACTCGATGCAAACCCGTACGCGAGTCTCGTTTTTTACTGGGCGCAACTCGAGCGGCAGGTACGTGTCGAAGGAAGTGTTGTCAGGACGCCGGACGAGGAGTCGCGACAGTATTTTCGAACGAGGCCGCGCGAAAGTCAGATCGGAGCATGGGCCTCGGCGCAGAGTGAAACAATCTCCGGGCGTGATGTTCTGGAAGAACGCGCGCGGGAGTTGGAAGGCTTGTATCTCGACCGCGATGTCGATTGGCCCGAACACTGGGGCGGATATCGTTTGAAGCCTGAACGAATTGAATTTTGGAAAGGCCGGGTGGGCCGCCTTCACGATCGGATTTTATATCAACACGAGTCCGGGGGTGCTTGGATCATTACCCGGCTCGCGCCATAAGTGAGCCGCGGATTTACGCGGATTGACGCGAATCGGAAATCAGACTGGCCGCAACGCGCTCTTCACGAGTTTCTTTTTCAAATCAACGTAACCTTGTTCGCCCGCGACGAGATCGCCCAGCACGCGCCGAACGCCACGATGGCCGCGGGCGAATTCGATCATGCGTTCGGTGAAGGGCGCGCCAAAGAAGTTTCCGTAAAAACGCCGGCGCATCTGCGCTGCGCGCCGGAGTTCGGCGCCAAAGTCTTCGCGCCACGTTGCTTCATACGAACGGAAGTCTCCTGAAAGATAAGCTTCAGCGAGCAGCTCTGCTGATCTGAGAGCGTAGTAAATGCCCTCTCCCGTAACCGGATCTGCGAATCCCGCGGCATCGCCAAGTAATGCCCAGTCGTCACCACTGACTGTTCGTGTGTCCCAGGTCTCCGGGGCCAGTCCCGGGATGCGCGCAGCGTAACGCTCGGCAGTCGAATCGAGATGCGCGCGAATGTGCGCTGTTTTCGCATCGCCGTTATCAACCTGCCAGAACTTAACTTCGGCGCCTTCGCATTGCTGGTAATAAGCGATCATGAAGCGCCAGAGCAGATCGTCGAGCGGTTCGTGTTCGAATGCGTCCTGTGTCGTAGCAATGCCGAATGAGATGTGGTCCGGACGCGGAAAGGCCCACGCGTAACCAACCCAGCCAGGTAAAAACGCCACCACTGTCGGCGCGGATTCGTTTGACGGCAAGGGCGCGCGGTAGCCAAACGCCACTTCCATGTCCGATGGCGGCAACTTACCCGCGAGCATTTTGGCGATGCCACTATTCGCCCCATCGGCGCCGATCAATATCGAGCCGGTCCAATGCGAACCGGTTTCATTGGTCACACGCCAGCCCGTCTCCGTCCTCTTTATTCTTCGTGCCGAGATCTTTTCTGAAACGATCTGTGCGCCCGCCTCTCGCGCCCGATCGCGCAGGTAAGAATCAAACGCAACGCGCGAATAGATCGCAAACGGCTCATCCAGTTGCAGGTGAAGTTTCCTGCTCGACGGTGAATACAGATCCAGCTCAGTGATCGTGCGGCCGACTGCGTTCAGCAACTGTGGCCACGATTTCAAAGCCTTCGCCGTCACGCCGCCGCCACACGCTTTGGGCTCACCCTCGGGACGCCCGTCAAACAACGCCACTCGCGCCCCGCCCCTTGCAAGCAACTCCGCCGCAAACGATCCCGCCGGTCCGGCCCCCACAATCAGAACATCAAAAGTCATTCATCCGTCATCCGCGTTGATTAGTGTAGATCCGCGGCGTTAGAATAACAGCCGTTCCCTGCAAAACACGAAAGACGCACGATGACTAACGCGAGCTGTTTAGTCTTTTCCGCCATTGCACCGCATCCGCCGATTATGGTGCCTGAGGTTGGTGGCGAGTCGATCGCCGACGTGGCCGATTCGATCGACGCGATGGCGGAACTTACGCGGCGATTGATCGAGAGCGGCGCGGAGACTGTGGTCTTGATCTCCCCACACGCGCCACTCGTAGCCGACGCTTTCGTTGCCTACGAGGGGCCTGAGGTCTTCGCCGACTTTGCAAACTTTCGCGCGCCCACTACCACGTTCAGTGCGAAAGTCGACGAGGAATTACTGGGTTCGATAAAACAGGTCGCCACCTCGCAAAACTATTACGTCTCAACCTTGCTCGAGCATGATCTTGATCACGGCACGGCTGTTCCACTTTACTTTCTGCTTCAAAACGGCTGGCACGGAAAGGTAGTGACACTCGGTTACAGCTTTCTGTCGAACGAGGATCATCTGCGGTTTGGATCGTGCATCAGGAAGGCTGTCGATCGTGTCGGACGGCGCACCGCGTTTATCGCCAGTGGCGACTTGAGTCATCGTCTCAAGCCGCAAGCGCCTGCCGGGTACAATCCGGAGGCCCACTTCTTCGATCAGCAAGTCGTAGACGCACTGCGCGCTAACGCTCCGGATCGAATTGTGGGCATCGATCACAATCTGCGTAAGCTGGCGGGCGAGTGTGGGTATCGATCGATGCTGGTGGCGATTGGTGCGGGTTCGGATCTCCCGCAGTCGTGTGAGGTGCTCAGCTATGAGGCGCCGTTTGGTGTGGGTTACCTCGTAGCCCAGCTAAGGCATCAGCCAGCTGAATCTCCGACGGACGTTCGCGATCCGCCGGCACTCGCGCGAGAGGCTGTAGAAACGTTTATTCGTGACGGAGAAGTTTTAGATCCTCGCAAGAGCGCTCATGGGTTACTTGGCACACGCGCGCCCTGTTTTGTTTCGCTGAAGACCCTCGAAGGCGAACTGCGCGGCTGCATCGGAACGATTGAACCCGCACGAGACACCCTCGCTCAGGAAATAGTGGCGAATGCGATCAGCGCGGCAATGAACGACCCACGCTTCGACCCTGTCACGAAAGACGAATTATCAAATCTGCGTTATTCAGTTGACGTGCTTTTTCCGTCAGAGCCGGCAGTTTTGGCGGATCTGGATCCGCGGATTTATGGCGTGATCGTAGAAGACGAGAGCGGCTCGCGAAGAGGTCTGTTGCTCCCGGCGATTCCGGGCGTCGACAACGCCGAACAACAGGTCGAGATCGCGGCTCGCAAAGCCGGGATCGGCAAGGACGAACCGATCAAATTATCTCGTTTTAAGGTAGAGCGCTTCAGGGAGTAAGACAAAACAATAGGTCATATAGGACCTATACGACCTATATCTTTCCTATTGCTTCCG
>DASUPZ010000531.1:0-6895 GCA_036280855.1 Pyrinomonadaceae bacterium
TGACGAGCAGAAGATTCGTCATCCGGCTTCGCAGGTTCAGGTCCGACATGCGTCCTCCTATGCAGATCCGCGCCAAAGAGTGTAATCTGTCGCAACACTATCATATATGGACATTCTCGATCGAATTCGACAACGCGCCGCATCGAGGCCGCAACACATCGTGCTGCCCGAGGGCAATGATCCACGTACCGTCGCTGCTGCCGCCGAAGCTACCAAAGAACGCATCGCGCGAATCACACTGTTAGGAACAGACGAAACGATACGCGCGACCGCGCGCGACAATCGTCTCGACCTCGGCGGCGTTGCGATCGTCGATCACAAGCGCGCACCTGATTTCGACAAGATGGTCGACTTCCTTCACGACCTCAGAAAAGCGAAGGGCTTGATGCCCGATGAGGCTCGCGCACTTGTGTCCGATCCTTTGTACTACGGTAACCTGATGGTCCGTCTTGGAATGGCGGATGGTTCGGTTGCAGGCGCCACAAATACGACGTCACACACGGTACGCGCAGCCTTGCATTGCATCGGCGTCAGGTCGGGATTCAAGCTGGTGTCGAGTTTCTTTTTGATGTCGTTGCGCAACCAGGAATTCGGACAGGACGGTGCGATGATCTACGCCGATTGCGGAGTGGTGATCGAACCGAGCGCGGTCGAACTGGCGGAGATTGCGCTCGCTGCCGCCGATTCCTGCCGTGCGCTGCTTGGGGCTGAGCCTAGAGTTGCGTTGCTGTCGTTTTCGACAAAAGGCAGTGCCAAACATCGTTTGATAGACAAAGTTGTTGAAGCGATGCGAACAGTCAGGGCCCGTGCGCCGGAGTTGCAGGTGGACGGCGAGCTACAGGCAGATGCCGCGTTGATCCCCGGTGTCGCCCAGTCGAAAGCGCCCGGATCGCCGGTCGCCGGGCGTGCCAACGTGCTGATCTTTCCGGATTTGCAGTCGGGAAACATCGCTTACAAGTTAACGGAACGGCTGGCAGGTGCGACCGCGATTGGCCCAATTTTGCAGGGTTTGGACAAGCCGGCCAACGACCTTTCGCGGGGCTGCACCGCCCGTGATATCGTTGACGCCGTTGCCATCACCGCCGTCCAGTCGCAGGCGCGCAAGCAGGCAACGTAACGTTTTCGCGGGCATCCAAAACTCGTTCTTCGAAATGCTCTGGCTAAAAAGCACAACCGGGCTACTGCTCGTGGCTGCGCTTTTCGCAGCGGGCTCCACCCGCGTCTCGGGTCAACAACCTTCGCCTAAACCCGAACCTTCGCCAACACCCATCGAAAAAGATCAGGACGCTCCAGTCAAAGTATTTACCGAGGAAGTACGGCTTCCGGTCGTCGCCCTCGATTCGTACGGGCACTACGATCCGACGCTCGTGCTCGACGACATTCTCGTGCTTGAAGACGGCGTCATTCAGCAACTCAGGAGCGTAAGACACATTCCGGCAAACGTTCTGTTTATCCTCGATACGGGTGGTGAAGGGAGCGGGATTCATGGCGTGTCGAAGAGCACCTGGCTGACACGCGAGGCAGCGTCGCGGCTGGTATCGCGACTTCAGGACGGGGTGTCGATTGCAGTGATGCAGTCGGGAAATACCGCGGAGCTCGTGCAGCCCTGGACCACTGACAAGCAGGCAGTGCAGAAGACGCTGAAGAACAAACTCGGAGCGACGAAGCGATCGAGAATCTCAGAAGCGATTATGAAGGCCACCGCGCAACTCAGTGAACGTCCGGAAGGCAGCCGGCACGTCGTGCTGATCACTGATGGCGTGGATTCACCGGGCAGCAAGGTCGACCGCGCGGAGGCGATGAAAAACCTGATCGCGGCAAGGGCTACAGTTCACATCATTAGTTATACGGAGTTTGTGAAACAGAAGCCTGAGAAGAAGTCGTCGCCGGTTGTTGCTGGTCCACGTCCACCAAGTTCCGATCCGATCACGGCCACGGATCCGACGCAACCGCCTGGAACAACACGCTCGCCGTCGTTTGGTATCGGTATCAGGTTCGATCCGGCGATGCGCCGTCAGCGAAAAGCGTATGAGGATGCAGTGAAGAAGAGCGAGCAGGCGTTGAAGAGCGTCGCGGAAGAGACGGGTGGCAAGTGGGTGCTTCCGGTTAACACTCAGGAGATGCTTGCTCAGGCGACAGAAGTGGCGCGCGCGATTGGCGCTGAATACGTTGTCACTTATCGTCCGAAGCGACCGCTTGCCGAAGCGAAGCCGGGTGAGTATCGACGCATTCAGGTTGCGTCACGAAGAGTTGGATTGAGCCTTCAGGCACGCCGCGGCTACGTGGTTCCTTCGATTCAGAATTGATTTTGAGGTTTTTATAGGTCTTATAGGTCCTATAGGACCTATTTCTTCTACCGGACGGTCGTCGCTTCAAGGCGGGCTTCCATCATCTGCATCACCTGTCTCACGTCAAACTGATCCGGCTTCGGCATCAGCGATTGGCGATGCAGCGCTTCCCAATCTTCTTTCGGCACACGATGAAACGCTTTAACCACTTTCGGATCAAACTGCCGCCCCGCCCAATCATCCAGCTCCTGCGCCGCGGCTTCGTATGACTTGCCACGACGATAAACTCGATCGCTCGTGATCGCGTCGAATGCATCCGCTACAGCAAAGATGCGCGCGCAGATGTCGATCTCTTCCTCCTGCAAGCCAGACGGATAGCCCGTGCCGTCCCACTTCTCATGATGCTGGGCCACCACGCGCGCCGCGCCTTGCAGAAACTCGATCCCGCGCAGGATCATTTGGCCGTGAAGCGGATGTTCGCGCATGCGCACCCACTCTTCTTCCGTGAGCTTCCCGGGCTTGCGAAGTATCGAATCAGGCACGCCGATCTTGCCGATGTCGTGCAACAGTGAGCCAAACTCGAGAGCCTTCATCTCTTCGCTACTTAAACCGTATTCGCGTCCGAGTCTTAAACTGTAAGTCACGACGCGTTCCGAGTGTCCATGAGTTTCGGAGTCTCGTGTTTCGAGTGCGGCAGTCAATGCTTTGAGGGTCGAACGGTACGAGTCTTCGAGAGAATTCAGGGTGCGATCGAGTTCGGCAGTTCTTTGTTCGACTAACTCTTCGAGATGGTTTTCGTAACGCTGTTTGGCAACGACGAGTTCATGATGTTCGAGCGCGCGTTTGACGACTGCCTCGACCTGCCGCAGATCGAAAGGCTTCATGAGGTAATCAAACGCCCCGAGACGCAGCGCGCGGATCGCGCTTTCGACCGTTTGCATGCCGCTGATCATCACCACCACTGTGTCAGGCGAGAGTTCCTTAACATGCGGGATCATTTCGAGACCACTCATCCCGGGCATCGTGATGTCGCTGATTACCAGTTGAAACTCGCTTTCGCGGAGACGTACGAGCGCTTCTTCGGCCGACCCGGCCTTGAGACATTGGTATTCGTCGCTCAGGAGGTCAGCGAGGATCTCCGTTATCTCAATTTCGTCGTCGACTATCAGTATGCGGGGCGACACAATTGTCGGCATTGGTTTCTCCTGAAGGCAGGACACGGCGGAAGTAAAGTTTAGTAGAGCTCAACCAGTTGGTGAGGTCTCGAGGGGTAGGGGCACTACGTCCTGCCAGCAATCTGGCTCAGGCATTGTAGCCGCTTTGCGACAGATGTGGCAAACATGTTTTTACCTCGTAGGTAAACATGGATGCTTCAACAACTTACCTGAGTTCTACGCGCCCGCGCAACAGAGAGCTTGTGGTGGATTGCCCTGAGCACGTCCGGCACTGGCCCAACGTTGCGCTTTCCTTAAAACCGCCTTATCATGTGCATCCTTCGCGCCGGAGTGGCGAAATTGGTATACGCACCAGACTCAAAATCTGGCGAGGTTCACTCCTCATGTCGGTTCGAGTCCGACCTCCGGCACCACATCTACTTCGCGGAAGCGTCGTCAGCGGCCTTCGCATCAAATAACGCAACCAGTTCGTCACGCATCGCCTGCTCTTGACCGGGCACAGCACCCATCCAGACACTCCTGACGAATCCCTGGTCATCCACAAACAGTACGGAAGGCGTGCCGGGTATCTTGTAAGAGGATAACGACCCGGTTTGCACATTGTCGATCGGAAGTGACAGAGAATTAATGTACTGCCTTCCTTCTTCAACTGGATTGGGAAGGATCGCCAACAACTTCACGTCTCGTTTCGAGGCCTCCTCAATTAACTGACGATGGAACGGTGCGCTGGAGTTGCAGTAAACACAGTCCTTCGCGAGGAAAAAGACGAGAGTTTTTTTGTTACCTTTCCAGTCAACGTTCGCAGCATTCAGTCGTTCGCCTTTTGTGATTAGTGGCACGCTTTCGCGATTCACTGGTTCAAAAGCATAGCGCTTGACGATAAGGACAGCCACAACAACAATCGACACCGCGATGACAATGTTAATTCCTAATTCAACGTTAGACCTGATATTTTTTGGCATGATGGATCCTCCCTACTTCTCAAGCACTGCACTGGCGATTGCCAGGATGGCGGTGGCACGCGGCAACTCGTTTTTGAAGCTCTTCGCGAGGTCAATTGAACGATATAGATCGTCTTTCGCAAGCGACCGAATGATACCAGAGAGGCCGAAATCCTCGCCGCCAATACTAATAAGCTTAAGCCCGTCTTTCGTCATCAGGGGAACTCGAAACTGCACATTTTCGCCTGTAAACTTTTCGGTAGAATTTGCGGCTTTGACAACCTCGCTCATTAATTCCCAGGCGCGAACACGGTCAGCGGAGATGAGCTGAGTTGCCACACCTATCAGCGAGCGAGCGCGGTCAGGATCCTCACGATCAATACGTCGCGCCTCATCTGCGGCCATTTGCAGAAATTCCAAAGAGCGCGACCGTTGTGAATTCGTGAGCATTCGCGCCGCCTCGGTATAAGCCCAGGCGCGTTCCGTGTGATTAAATTGCCCGCTGTTAGCGAGACGCTCAACGGCCGCCACCTCTTTCTTTCGAATGGCGAATCGGACAAGTTCAAAATCTACGTATCGACGCACGCGAGCCCGGAGATCTGAGTTATCGATTCTGTCCGCCACATCCTGCGAGCGAGCTTCGCCTTGACTCGCCATGGCAACCGCTGCCTCTGCGTAGATCGAATCACGCTCTTGAGAACTCTTTGCGTAATCAAGCCGCTCCTGCATTTTCTCCGATGCATTGGCGGTTGTTTCTTCCGGCTGCAGGCCCTGGTTCAATAACGGATTATTGTTATGGCCGGTCACGTTAATCGACCCTTCGCCCGCCAGGGTCGTTAGCTGTGTGCGCAGCCCCAGGGCGGTGTCAGGCGCATACTGATCGAAAAGCGGGAGCAGGCGCTTGATTACCATGTACTTTCCGGTGCGTCCTGAGGAAGTGAAGTCTTGATCGGGTGGTGGCAATGGCCGCATCAGAATGCTGGCGGCTGCCTGGAAGAATTTATTACGAAGGGCCACAGACACATTGACAGCAGCGGTAGGTTGCGTGGGTTGAATCCAGCGGGCGTTGCCATCAGGAGAGAATGTCACGTAAAGACCCGGGGTAAAAACATAGGAGGACAAAACCGAGGCCGTATTCGCATCAGACGAAGAGTCAAACTCGGCGCGGGCCAGTAGAAATGCAAACCTCTGGTCCGCGGCATCTTGCTTCTTCAGCCGCAGCGAGGAAAGAAAACCGACCGAATTCACATTTACCTTGTCGAGAAAAGGGGCGACGAGCTCCAGCGCCAGTTCGACCTTGCCATCCTCGAGTAACTGGGCGGCCAATTGAAACCTTCTGGAAGCAGATTCCGAAATTTCCCAACTGTCGTTCCTGTTTTGCGGACCTGGATCATTTCTGGAGTCATCAGACTCCGATCTTTTCTCTTCTACCAGTTTTTTCAAAAACTCGTCGGCGAGTGTGCGATCTCGCCGTGCAACTAGATATAAAACTGAAGAGCGCAGGTCGTAACGGCTGATGCGCCGCAAAGCCGTTACCATCGGCGGGGCATCATCTTGAGTTTTCAGGGCTAAACTCTCCGCATCTCCCACCTCTGCCGCTTCCCATGCGCGGCGGAACAGTAGTCGCGCCGTATCATTGTCCGCATCCCACAGGATGTCGGCTGCGCGTGAAAGCACTTTGGGTCGAAGGGCCGGGTCGTGAGAGGTGCGCGCTTCGTCAGCGAGTGAGGTGACAAGCGAGATCGCGAAACTTCGTCGTTGTTTCTCCAGCGAATCCGTCTCGTTGGCGTTACTTATCTCTTTAACACTGGCCTTTGCTTGAGACTTCTTCTCCGTGGTTTGCGCTGGAGTTAAAACCGGCAGAACTAACAAACACACCAATGACAGGCAGTTCAGAACTGCGCTATAGCGTTTGACCATGAAAACTTCTGCCTATCCAAGCCACGTCTGGCTTCAGTTTGTACACAAGTAGGGGACGCTGTAAGAGCACCAATACGTTGGCGGGTCTGACGTAACGCAACAATATGCGTATTGCTGACAGCCGCATGCCTGAGTCCACCATATGCAGCCATTCTCACAACCGTCGGCTTTTACAGTTGTGGGAGCCGGCGAGTAGACCAGGACGACAAGCATGACGGCTAATGCCAGAACATTCATTAGGAGGCGGTAAGGAGCTTGGATAATAGGTGTCTTCATCTGAGTGTCTCCTTCAAGGAAAGGGCTAAAGGGTTGAAAAGGGATCAGAAAAGGCGAATCACACCAATGGGACAAGTGCCGGGAGTACGGCTGAAGACTCTACTTCTAAGTAGCATGCATGTCAATTAAAAGTCGGATGCATGTCCAGGGTCCGAACTGTCTCATCAAACACCACTCGAAATCTGAGTCGTTGCCTCGTTTAGAAACTCTCGAAATAGAATGGGTAGAACCAGCTTTGCACGAAAAGTGCCTTTGACCTGTCTGGTTGCGGCTATGCCGCCGGATGTGCGGCGAG
>DASUPZ010000532.1:0-8203 GCA_036280855.1 Pyrinomonadaceae bacterium
AACCGGTCCTCAAACTTCTTTCGCCACCGGAGAAAACAGGCGCGTTGCCGCTCAATTCTGACGACCTGTTGGTAGTCAGCGGCGGCGGCAAGGGAATCGCCGCCGAATGCGCTATCTCGCTCGCGTCAGCCACGGGCGTGCGATTGGTGCTGCTGGGCCGATCGGATCCGGCCAAAGACGACGAACTCGCTCGTAACCTGGCAAGAATGAAGGCGCTCGATATCAAGTTTCGCTACGAACAGGTTGATGTTACCAGTCAAAAACAGGTGAGCTGGACTTTGCGCGGCATCGTGGAGGAGTTTGGACCAGTGACCGCATTTCTACACGGCGCCGGCGCCAATGTTCCCCAACTCATCTCGGCCCTCGACGAGAAGGCGATACGCCAAACGTTTGCGCCCAAAGTCGATGGAGCAAGAAACATCCTGGCGGAAATCGATCCTTCGAAACTCCGATTGTTCATCGGCTTTGGTTCCGTGATCGGTCGTAGCGGTATGCAGGGCGAAGCGGATTACGCTCTTGCCAATGAAACGTTGAGACGCATAACCGAAACGTGGCAGGCGCAACATCCGCACTGTAAATGTCTCGCTGTCGAATGGTCCATCTGGTCGGGTGTCGGTATGGGCGAACGGCTTGGCCGCGTCGATGCCTTGCTACGGCAGGGGATCACGCCAATCACACCTGACGAAGGTCTCCAGGTGCTGAACGACTTGCTGGTCCAGGATCTGCCTGTGACTTCGGTCGTATGCGGCGGGCGTTTCGGCAGTCTGCCGACGTTGAAAACAGTGGAGGCTGAATTGCCGTTCCAGCGGTTCCTTGAAAAGAAACTGGTTTACGTTGCGGGAGTGGAATTAATTGTCGACGCCGAGTTGACGATCGATTCGGATCCGTACCTGAAGGACCACGTTTACCAGGGCCAGTGTCTGTTTCCTTCGGTCATGGGATTGGAAGCGATGGCCCAGGTCTCAATGGCGCTGATGGAAACGGAACGAGTACCGGTTTTTGAGAACGTTCAGTTCAATCGTCCGATCGTCGTTTCCGAAGATTCGTCTACGAGGATCAGGCTCGCGGCACTCAAGCGCTCGGCTGGTGCAATCGAGGTAGTCGTGCGGTGCGAAACTACCGGATTCAACGTCGAACACTTCAGCGCGACCTGCACTTTCGCTGGACAAGACACGACTGAACCGCGGTGGCTCGCAAAGAACGCCATCAGCAAAGACAAAACGTGTTCGAACCTGCTGCCGGCGAAACATCTCTACCGCAACATTCTCTTTCAATCCGGGCGTTTCGAACGTCTGGAGAGTTATCGGCAGCTGCGAGCACGCGAGTGTGTTGCGGAGATTCGTTCGCAAACCGGCGGTGACTGGTTCTCGTCTTACTTGCCTGCGGATCTGTTGCTCGGCGATCCCGGAGCGCGCGATGCGTCACTACACGGCATCCAGGCGTGTATCCCACATCAAACAATTCTGCCGGTCGAGGTTGAGCGCATAACGATCTCTGCAAGCGAAAGAAACACGCCGATCGTGTTGTTGCGGGCCCGCGAACGGGCACGTAAAGGGAAGCGCTTCATTTACGATCTCGAGATCGCCGCGGAGAGTGGAGAAGTGCTGGAGACCTGGGAAGGATTGTCGCTGCACCCGGTTGAGGCGATTCAACTGTCGGAGCACAACTGGGCCGAGTCGTTGCTCGAAGCATACATAGAACGACGCCTGGATGAACTGTTACCCGGCGCCGGCATTCGCGTCGCCTTCGACAACGGTCCGGAAGGACGAGGCCGCACTCGAAGCAATCGAGCGATACGCAAGTGTGCCGGAACACGCAACGTTTATAGACGTCCGGATGGCCGGCCGCTTGTCGCAGGTGATCGGACTGTCTCTGCGTCGCATGACAACGATGTGACTGTGGCAATAGCCGGGCGAGGGCACCTGGGTTGCGATATCGAGCCGGTCGTCGAACGCGAGCCTGCTTTGTGGCGTGATCTGCTTGGTCCACAAGCCTACGATCTGGCTCGACTGATTGCCGTTCAGAGTGGCGAGTCTGAATCGACTGCCGCCACGCGAGTTTGGACCATAATCGAGAGTATCAGGAAAGCGGGCGCCAACGTTACGGCGACAACAATGCTCGACTCGATTGCCGGCGACGGCTGGGTACTGCTCCGGTCCGGTGATTTTCGTATCGCGAGTTTTGTTGCCACGCTGGGCGACTCCGGGAAACTGCTGGCGCTGACGTTTTGCAGTAGAGCGGCGGTCACCCCGATCGGCAACCTGATGCGGACACAGATGGCAGCGACGGTGCGGTGAGGCTTTGGATCAGCTTGACAGGATTCACACGATTATCAGGATTAGCATGATTTTTTATGCAAGCCATGCGCGCTTATGAGTATCGCCACATAGTTTGTTTTGAAGAAACAAACCTGGTGGGGAACGTCTATTACACCAACCATGTGTTGTGGCAGGGACGCTGTCGCGAGATGTTTCTCCGCGAACATGCTCCGGACGTTGCGGAAGAGCTGACACGCGATCTGCGTCTCGTTACGACGAGTTGCTCGTGCGAGTACTTAACCGAGCTGTTGGCTTTCGACCAGGTGACCGTTCGCATGCGACTCAATGAAATGACGCAGAACGCAATCAGTCTCGGGTTTGAATACCTGCGCCACAACGGCGAGACTCTTGAACTAGTCGCGCGCGGCGATCAGCGAATCGTGTGCATGCAGCGCGAGAAGGACCAGATCAAACCAACTCCCATTCCGAAGACTCTACGCCAGGCACTTCAGGCATACGCATAAGCCAATCAAAGGAGTGATTTGATGCAGACGGAACGCGCCGTTAGTCGTCACGCATGTCGCCCGAGCACCCGGGAGTCGCACCAGCACGTCATCGAGCGGGCCATTCTGGCCATGCGCCAGAATATCGATCGCAGTTTCCCGCTCGAACGTATCGCCAAATCGGCAATGTGCAGTCCTTTTCACTTCAATCGCGTGTTTCGCCAGATGCTGGGCGTAACACCAACCCGGTTCCTGAGTGCGCTCCGGCTGCAAACCGCGAAAAAGTTATTGCTCACCACCAGCCTCAGCGTCATCGACGTCTGTTTTGAAGCGGGCTACAACAGCCTCGGCAGCTTTACCACGAGATTTACTCAACTCGTAGGCGTGCCGCCAAACAGACTTCGCAAACTCGGTGGGAAGTGTAAAGACCTCGGGCAACTGGTGGACAAACAGTCAATCAGCCAGGTGAACGACTCGCCCGCGAGCATCTTTGGGACGGTCACTTCGTCTAAACCCTTCGATGGTCCGGTGTTCATTGGTCTCTTCAAAGAGGCCATGCCCCAGGGCGCGCCGGTTTCCTGCACGATCGCCGACGGCTGCGGCAACTTTCGTTTGCCGGCAGTCGACGAAGGTGAATATTTCCTGTTTGCGGCAGGACTGCCGTGGTCCGAACCGGCGGTGTCGTACCTGTTATCCGAGAATATCTTACGCGCGAGTTCGGGACGCACTCCGCTCACAATCAAGGCCGAAGGTCCTGCACGACGCGTCGACCTGGTCCTGCGTGGCGAACGCCTGACCGATCCACCAATTCTCATTGCCCTCCCATTGTTGCTCAACGCTGCTCGTGGAGCCTGATCGTGGAAGCCATTCTTAATTCCGAAGTCTCCGATGCGGAGCTGCTGGAAAAAAATCGAATCTACGATGAAGCGGGCGGCGCTTTGTGGCGCACTGTCGTCTACGAACCCGTACACGACGGCTGGGAGTTTACCAACATGGGCGGGCGCGCGATCCTCGACTACATCGGCGAGTTTGCGGAAGCGAGTGGAGGGAAGCGCCTGCTGGAATTGTGTTCGGGTTTGGGAGCGACCTGTTGTTACCTCGCTGAAAAGTTCGATTGCCATGTGACCGGTATCGAGTTGAACAGGCATCAGATCGGCCATGCGTTACAGAGAATCGCGCGCGATCCGTGGCTCAGGGAAAAAGTTGAGTTCATTGAAAGCGACATTCGTCAGTGGAACGCCGATCAACTTTTCGACGTCGCTTTCACACTCGACTCGTTGATGCTCGTCAACTCGGTTGACGAGATTCTGCTGAAGGTCCACTCGGCGTTAAAACCAGGCGGAGTCGTTGTCCTGACGGAAATGACGGCTGGTCCGAACGTCACCGAGGAACTACTGAGTTTCATCTGGCGTCTTGACGGAATGATCACGGTTCCACCGCCGCTCGAGTATCGGAAAATGCTGACCGCGGCCGGGTTCTCAGACATTGAAATCACTGACGTGACTTTGCTCGCTCAAGACTGTTTCCAGCTCATGGCCGGCGCCCTGCAGGCGCAAAAAGAAAAGCTCCTCGAAACAACCGACGCAACTGAGATCGCGACCTGGGAGAAGCTGACCGAGTTTTATCTCGACTGTTTTCGCAACGAACAGTTCTCGTACTCGAGGATTACCGCGCGTCGATAGAAATCTCATCCTGGAAAAATGGAACGCGTTCACGGCATCGGGGCCGTCATTATTTTCGCGCGCGAGCCGGCAAAGCTGGCGCGGTGGTACGTCGAGCACCTCGGCATCGTCGCCCATTTAGACGAAAGCGACGGAAATTATTACGGCCTGATCGAGAACGAAAAAGGATCGTTCCGGTTTGGTATCTATCCGGGCAGGCTCAGGGCGGAAAGCGATCTTCCGATAATGGTCAACTACAAAGTTACCAGCCTGGACAAGATCAAGGACCAACTGATCAACCAGGGCGTCCGTATCGAACGCGAGCTCGAAACGCACGATGAGAGGTTCCTGTATCTCCGCGACCCGGAAGGTAATCCCATCGAACTATGGGAAACGAACACCTGAGAAAACTCCTGGTAGACGAGCAATCTGGAAGAAGACAGGACTCATACACTCGACTAAATTTCAGGCTCAGGATCTCGCACAGTTTCTTTATGGTAGTGAAGGTCATTTTCGTCGAGCCGCGAATGCACTGCGGAGTTAATGGACCTGACCTCTTGAGCTGGTAACCAAATTGAAAGCTTAGACACAAAAGGAGAAGTTCAAAATGTTGGATGAACGATTGGCTCTTCTCGCGAAAAATGCTCACGTCAATCCCTTTCAGCAGGTGCGAAAGGGTGATCCGACGGTTCGATTCTGCAACAGTATCAGAGGTGCTGCCATCAGTCTGGAAACGCGAACGGACGATCAACTCCAAAACGACGCTCGCAACAACTCTGATCCGGTTCTCCGGGAGCATGCAATCTATCAAATCATTGCTCGACAAGGCATAAAGGCGTTACCCCTTATCGAAGCAGTGCTCAACGAAGACACCGATTCCCAGGTGCGCATTAACACCCTCTGGGCGCTGGAGGGTTTGGATGACGAGCGCTGCAAAACGATCGCGTTGCCGTTGGTGAACGACGCAGATGCACGCGTCCAGGAGTGGGCACGGGTGTTTTGCTGGGAGATGGGCTGGAGTCCGGAAGACTTCCGTCGAGCGAAAGAAGCGCGGTACTACGAAGGGCGCACGTTCGATGAGACGATTTTCCTGCACATCAAATGCGACCTCTTCATCAGACTGGCGGAAAGCAATGACCTCTGGGGCCATGTCATCATGAGTCCGCAAATGCTGGCCCGCGTTTACGGCCAGGCGCTGGCTTGCCCGATCATGAAGACCCGTGAAAAAGAGATCGTCATCTCGAAGACGCTCAAAGGTCTCCACGCTGACGGCACGAACCACTATGAAGCATTCCTCTTCAAGGGCTTCACTGAAAGAACGCAACAGAACTCGGGCAACTTCTACTTCGAGACGCAGACGACTCGGCCCTTCTACCTCTCCGGTAAAGCGGATGATGTTTCGGAAGGCGTAATTAACAACGTCGTCATTCCGTTCGGGCGCGAAGGACAATGGTTCCTCAACCCCAACGTCCAGATCGACGGCAAGAACGCCATCGAATACGTCCGCGGTCTCTTCCAGGGCTGGGCCTACGTGAACCTCAACCGCATTGTCGGCGACAGCGGCGACTTCATGTTCCCGGGCAACTCGGTCCTGTCAACGCTCCACCATCCGGAAGTGGGCCCACTCACCAACACGTTCCTGTTTGGCGGCTTCAAGGGCAAAGTGGTCGATTGGGACAATGACGGTGTCCTCGATCTCAACTACCTGCCCAGCTACGCCACGGCGAAGGGTGAAATTGACTCAGATCTCGATGGTAAGCCCGACATTCCGGGAATGATGGTTTGCCCGCGACCGTTCCAGAACTAACCACCTCCCTTTTCGAATATCCTGCTGAATCGCTACCCGGTTCAGCAGGATATTCACCTTTACCAAAATACAATGCAGTCAGAGCCGATCACGGTAGTCAAGGAAAAGTTTATCCCGGCACGCATTGACGAGGTCTGGAAGTACCTCACTGACGGGACACTCTTAACGCAGTGGTTTGCCACGACCGGCGGGCTGAAGCCGGACGGTGAATTTGTTTTCGACTTTGGCGACGGCGATTTCTTTTCCGGCCGCGTGGTCCAGTGGCATGAGCCGAGGTCTTTAGGTTTTACGTGGAAGTTTCTGGGAGTCGGCCAGACCTCTCGCATCGATTACTCACTGCAGCGCGAAGGCGAGTCGACCGTTTTGACTCTGCGCGACCACGGAGCGCTTACGCCTGAAGAGGCGGTGGGATTGGATGAGGGTTGGGACGACTTTCTGATGCGGCTCAGTCGCCGGATCGAGACCGGACAACCGTGCCGTTATCGCTGGAGCGAAACGTTTGGAGGCGCGGCATTTCTCGGAATAGACACTCCGATCGAAGTTGACGCCTTTGACGACGAGTGGTGGCGCACGAATTTTCCCGGCGTTCAGGTCACGCCCGATCGAGTTCAGCCCAACGCATCGAATGCGAAGCGATTCGTCGTGCATGACGATGCGTGGGGCGATCTGACGATGACGGTAACGATTCGTGTCAGGCATCTGCCCGGAGGGGTTTGGGCCTCGGTGTCGCATGAAGGTTGGGTGAAGTTACCCGAGTCCCAGCAACTCGATGAACGCCGGCGTTTTGCAAAGCTTTGGGAACTGGCGCTTCGGAGGCTGGAAGAAAATTCAAGTCACGCCGCCGCCGCGACGTTAGCCGGTCAGTATTGATCAGCTCGAATGCTCCAGAGGAGTACCATGTTTATAGCTGTACAAACTCCATCCTTTTGCGCTCCAGCGGAGCGCCATGTGCTTTGGGTCGTTCAGTTTACATTCCGCTCCTAACGGAGCGGGGATGAATTTGGAATTTGGAGCTATAAACATATTGCTCCTCCGGAGCAAGAACCCAGGTGCAATGAAGATGACTTTTCGTCCAAAGCCCCCGAAAACCTCTGCAGAACTTTAAGATCCGGCTCGGAAAGCGTTGAAGGCATGTCCCTTCTGGTTTCAAATCCGCACTTCCGTTATCTGTGGCTTGCCAACCTGCTTTCGATGACGGGTTCGCGGATCAGCAGGATTGGACTTGTCCTTTATATATTCCACACCACCAACAGAATAGCGGACGTCGCTTTCCTGATCGCGCTGGAAACCCTGCCCGGAATACTTCTTGTCCCTTTTGCCGGCGTTGCAGTTGACCGCACCAGCAAAAAAGCGGTGATGATCCTGGCGGATGCGGGTCGCGCACTTTGCCTCCTCGCGATCATCATTCAACCGTCTTACGGGATGATTTATCTGATGATCGCTCTGCATGCGATTGGCTCGGTCTTCTATGAACCCGCTAAGTCGGCAGCACTGCCGTTAATCGTAAACAGCAACGAGCTTCCCCGGGCCAATGGAATTGATCAAAGCAGTAACAATGTAGTTCTCATCCTTGGTCCAATCATCGGCGCAGAGCTGTTCACGAGACTTGGATTGAAGGTCGCACTAATTATCGATATGGCCACCTTTCTGGGAAGTATGATCCTGATTTCCCGATTGCGTATACGTAGTGCGGAAGGACACGCTGAAGTTTCTGCCAGCTCGACTCTTACGAATATCGTTGAGGGCTGGAGATACATCGCGCGGCGACAGTTAGTGCGCCACGTCATCGTCGTTTTCTTTGTGAGTCTTTTGTGTGTGGGATTGTGGCTGCCCCTCGCGCCTTTCTTCGTCACTGACTTTCTGCAAGGCTCCGATCGCGTACTCGGCTTTCAATTCGGAATGTTTGGACTCGGCGGAGTAATCGGCTCGCTCGTCGTGCCCGGTCTGGTCGAGAAAATCGGAAAAGGGCAGGTT
>DASUPZ010000533.1:0-6378 GCA_036280855.1 Pyrinomonadaceae bacterium
GCTTTGGTCCCGAGTCGAGCCTGCATTCCGAGTTGGGACCAAAGCGCCGACGAGTCGGCGCACTCCAAGGAGGTATTAAATACGCCGGGCACCAATATCCCGGCGAAACTGCATCCCCGGCCAGTGAATCCTGCCGAGCGATTCGTAACAAACACTTAGCGCACTCGACAGGTCCGCGGCGCCTGCTGTTACCCCAAGCACCCTGCCGCCAGTGGCAATAAACCTGCCGTCCGCGTTCAGCGACGTCCCGGCGTGGAAAACCTGCACGCGATCGTGGTCCACCTCACTTAAACCTTCGATAACCGCTCCGGTTTCATATTTTCCGGGATACCCCTTGTTCGCGGCTACCACGCACGCCGAGGATCCTTCAGACCACTCAACCTTCACGCGTCCAAGCGTCCCGCTGTACATTGCTTCAAACACGGAAACTAAATCGCTTCTGAGTCGAACAAGAATGGCCTGTGTCTCAGGATCTCCGAAACGAACGTTATACTCGAGCAGCTTTGGTCCATCCTTCGTCAACATCAATCCGAGAAACAGCACACCCTTGAACGGGAAACCCTCCTGGCGCGCGCCTTCCAGCGTAGGCTCAACGATCTCGCGCACCACTCGTGCTTCAACACTCTTATCGAGCACCGAAGCGTCGGTTATTGTCCCCATTCCACCGGTGTTTGGCCCGGTATCGTTCTCACCAATACGTTTGTGATCGCGTGCTGCCGGCATCAGGACGTAATCACGACCATCTGCGAAAAGCAGTAGCGAGGCTTCCGTTCCTGCTAAAGCCTCTTCGATCACGATGCGTGCCGCTGCTTCGCTGCCCGCGACCTCATGGACCATTAGATCCTCAATCGCTTTCTCTGCTTCAGCTCGATTTCCGGCTACTACCACGCCTTTCCCCGCAGCAAGGCCATCTGCCTTTATCACCACCGGAGTCTCGGCAGATCCGAAGTCCCTCAGGTGTTCAATCGCCTCTTGAGGCGAACCAGCCACACAGTAAGCGGCAGTCGGAATTCTATGGCGCGCCATGAAGTCTTTTGCAAAGATCTTGCTACCCTCCAACCGGGCAGCTGCGGCATTTGGCCCCACAACACGTAATCCTCTTGCCTCGAAGAGATCCACGACGCCCGCGGCAAGCGGCGCCTCGGGGCCGACGAACGTAAGGTCCATTGCCTCAGCCTTGGCGTAGTCGGCCAATCGGGCTGGGTCGGAAACGTTTACGAGTTGGGCGATTTGCCCTATTCCGGCATTCCCTGGCGCGCAAAAAATCTGAACCGTGGAGTGGGAAGTCTGCCGAATCGCCCAGACGATGGCATGTTCCCGCCCCCCAGATCCGATCACCAGTATTTTCGTCATTTTTGCCTGCGGATGCTCCCATTGAGTAAATAGTAAGTCAAGGGCTATACGATTTAGCAGGATTTACCTTGACACAGTTTCGCCATAGTTATATACCAGACCGAATAGCAAGGGCCCGGACTTGATCTAGACCTCACTGGTGGACAACCCAAGAGCGCGTGTTTTGACGCATACTCTTCTATGCGCCGCCGATTGGTTGTCTGGTAAAGGACCCGAGGGAGTAGGACCATGGTACAAACGGAAGTCGCCCACGCCTTAGAAACGAACCACGATTGTGAATATGAAGACCGTTCAATCCGCTGTGTGGATTGTAACGAGAACTTCATCTGGACTGCCGGCGAGCAGGTTTTCTTTCACGACAAGGGGCTCAAAAACGAACCAAAGCGCTGCAAGCCGTGCAAACAGGCTAAAAACGAACGATTGGCTGCGATCGCAGCCGCACAGTCGTCGGGAGTACGACAACGCATCGAAGTTTCTGTCCAGTGCGCCCAATGCGGACAACAAACTACGGTTCCGTTCTATCCCTCCCAGGGACGCCCAGTTTACTGCCGTTCCTGCTTCCTTGCCGGACGAGCGGTCGGCGTCGAAGTCGCACAGGCATAATCATTCATCCCCCTACATGCACGATCGGACGCCGATCGGAGTCTCGTTCTGCCTTTCGTAAAACTTCGTGAGTGACGGGCGCAGTGTCGCCTTCACCAAATGCTATGTACTTCAATAAGTAAGAGATCGGATTTCCCTCACTCCATCCGAAGTACACATGGGGCAGTTTGCCCATCTCGTCACGCAGGTAGAGTAGAAACGCCGCAATCGCATTTGGCACTGCCGGCGATTCCGTGCGCAACACTCGATAACCATCCACCGTCTCACCACGGATCGATAGCGTTCCAGCAAACTCCGAAGCATCTCCGGGAGTCACTTCAAAGAAGAGTATCGGCTCACCCGCAGGAATGTGGTTGTCGATACGTTTCTCTGCCTCCTTCTGCGCGTACTCAGCGCCGTCGCCTTTATCTTTCCGGCTCGCGATGATGCGAATAGTGCCTCTTGCCGCATCCTTAATAAACTGACGGGCCGAATCGTCTAACTCGATACGTTTGACGCGCAGTTCCGTCGAACGCCACACTCTCGAAAACAACGAAGCGAGAATGATCGTCAGAATAAAGAACGACGCGATCTTAATCCCCTCGGGCCTCTCATGGATGTTTTGAATAGTCGTGTAGACGAAGACCAGCGCGATTACCAGGTAGTGAAGCCACTTTTGTTGTTTTCTTCGCGCAGCGATCGTCACGGCGATCGCGGCTGAAGTCATCAAAACGAGCACTCCGGTTGCGTACGCACCGCCCTGCGCGTCAACGTCGGCGCTGAAGATTACCGTAACAGCAAAAGCGATCGCGATGATTACGATAACGAGTGGACGTGCCGCCCTGGCCCACTCAGGCGCCATGCCATAACGCGGCAAATAACGAGGCACGATGCTCAACAGTCCCGCCATTGCCGAAGCACCCGCAAACCAGAGAATAAAGATAGTGCTGAGGTCGTAAAACGTTCCGAACGTGTCGCCAAAAAACTGGTGGGCCAGGTAGGCGATCGCGCGGCCATTCGCTTCACCACCGTCAGCAAACTTTTCTGCCGGAATCAGGATCGATGTCACGAAGCTGCTGCTGATCAACAGGACACTCATGATCAGGGCCACTGTACGAAGTAATTTCTTCGTGTTACGAATACGCCCGCGCAACAGGTGTGTCGTTTGGCGTTCTTCGTGTTGTGTGGCGCGAGCGGATTGAATGTCGGACCAGTCGTCTTCGCTGAGATCGCTTTCTCCCTTGACGAGTGGCATCACGGCCACACCGGTTTCAAAACCTGAAAGACCGAGCGCCAGTTTGGGAAACAACATCATCGAAACCAGCACTATCAGCCAGGGGTTACCGTGAACATTGGGTTGATTGAAAATGGCCTGTTTCCATTCGGGAAAGTGATAGGGGTGCGTTCCCAGCTCGTAGAAACCAGCCGCAATGACGATCGCGTTCAGCACCAGATAAACAGCCACGAGGGCGACGGCGATTCCGATCACTTCCCTGAACCCGCGCAGGAAAATCGCGCCGAGAGTGGCTATCAAAACTATCGTCACCGCGATCTGGTGTTTCAGTATTTCAGGAGTGAAAGGGTTCTGGATGATGTGGGCCGTAGCGTCGGCTGCCGAAAGAGTGATCGTGATGACGAAGTCGGTTGCGACAAAGCCGAGCAACACGAGCACGAAGAGTTTTCCTTTCCAGCGGGAGAACTGGTGCTCGAGCATCGAGATCGAACCTTCTCCATGCGGGCTCTCTTCAGCAACGCGGGTGTAAATCGGTAACGCTCCGAAAAGCGTCAGCACGACCAGGAAGAAAGTAGCGACGGGCGAGAGGGCCTGTGCGGCTAAAAATGCGATGCCGGGCTGGTATCCGAGAGTCGAGAAGTAGTCGACTCCGGTCAAGCACATTACCTGCCACCATGAGTGTTGTTTATGAGGAGTGACGTGAGGGACGTCTCTTGATACGGAATCTTTAAACAGCCAGAGCTTGAACCGCCTTCCGGCGGCTCGTTGAGTCAATTCAGCGAGCATTGTTGCCCTTCCTTTAAGCCTACGAGGTTAGCTGTCGGACTCGAACTGGAAGTGTTCGTCGCTGAGCAAGCTCAACGATAAGCCCCGTGTTTCGTCGTGGACGAAACGTTGGTTCCCCCGTGTTGCGATTTGTCGCAACTTCGGCAGACATTAAATTTTCAAACCAGAACCACGGATGACACGGATCTTAAACCCGATCTTCTTCTGTGTCATCCACCCACGTGTACGATGGGCCGCCGATCCGGATCCTTCTCTGCCTGTCGCAGCACTTCATGCGTCACCGGCGCGGTATCACCTTCACCGAACGCGATGTATTTCAACAAGTACGACACCGGGTTTCCTTCGCTCCAACCAAAATAGACGTGCGGCAGCTTTCCAGTCTCGTTGCGAAGAAAGAGTAAGAACGCTGCGATCGCATTCGGCACCGCGGGAGATTCAGTTCGTAGAATTTGAAAGCCGTCTACTGTCTCGCCCCTGATCTTCAGCACACCGGAAAACTCTGACGCGTCTCCAGGCGTGACTTCGAAAAACAGGATCGGCTCACCGGCCGGAATGTGATTATCTATCCGTTTCTCTGTCTCTTTGGCTTCATACTCCGCAGCATCGCCGCGATCCATACGATTGGCAATGATACGAACCGTTCCCTTCGCTGCCTTGCGAATAAACTCGCGCGCCATGTCGTCGAGATCGATGTGTTCGACTCTCAACTCCGTCGATCGATAAACACGCGAGAAGAGCGAACTCGCCACGATCGCGCCGATAAAGATGATCGCGATCTTGATACCTTCAGGCTGCTCGACGATGTTCACGATGGTTGTGTAAATGAACACGAGTGCGATCAGCATGAAAAACCATTGCACGCGTTCGCCACGTCGACGGGCGGAGAGTGTTACTGCAATCGCCGCGGAAGTCATCAACGCCAGGACTCCCGTGGCGTAAGCGCCGCCCTGCGCATCAACATCGGCCCTAAAGAGAATCGTCACGATAAAACAGATGACGGTGAAAACGACGACAAGCGGGCGAGTCGCGCGCGCCCATTCGGGAGCCATTCCGTAGCGCGGCAGGTAACGGGGAACGATGTTCAGCAAACCGGCAAGCGCCGAAGATCCTGCAAACCACAGTATTGAGATGGTGCTTAAATCGTAGATGGTGCCGAAGACGTCGCCTAAGTAAAGATGGGCCAGGTAAGCCAACGCTCTTCCATTCGCGGCGCCCGCCTCGTGTGTCGCTGTTTCCGGGGTAAATGCTTCCGCCGGAATCAGCATCGTGGTCACGATGCTGCTGGCAAACAGCAGGAAACTCATGATCAAAGCCGCGCCGGTTAGCAATTTGCGCGTGTTGTGAATGCGACCGGCCAGTTCCGCCGGCGATTCAGGGCCGCGAGTGAGATGTGGAGAAAGTGGGTGGTAGGTTAGGGGAGCTCCATCGCCCTTCACGAGCGGCATTACCACCACGCCAGTCTCAAATCCTGACAACCCAAGTGCGAGTTTTGGAAAGACGACGAGGGCAGTTCCGATCATGAATAGCGGACTGGAGTAGTTCGTGAAAAGAACGTTCCTCCAATTCCAAAAGACTGTAGGATTGGTGGCAATTTCGTAAAACCCTACCGAAACAACAACCAGGTTCAGTCCGATATAAATTATTACCAGAAAAACAGCTATCCCGATCGCTTCCTTGAAACCGCGCAGGAAGATCGCACCGAGCCCGGCGATCAGAACAAGCGTGACGATGATCCGGTGGTGTAGAAAATTGAGGTGCTCCAGCACAAACGGGTTTTCGACAATGTGTGCCGTAGCATCCGCGGCGGAAAGAGTGATCGTAATTATGAAACTGGTAGTGGCGAAACCGAGAAGTGCGAGAACGAAAAGCTTTCCTTTCCAGCGCGAAAGCAGATTCTCGAGCATGGAGATTGAGCCATCGCCGTAAGGACTTTCAGCAGCAACACGCCGGTACATCGGAAGTGCGCCGAAGAGGGTGAGAAAGATCAGAACCAGTGTGGCAATTGGGGACAGAGCACCTGCGGCGAGAAATGCGATGCCTGGCTGGTAGCCTAGAGTGGAAAAGTAATCCACTCCGGTCAGGCACATCACCTGCCACCAGGAATGCTGCTTGTGCGGCGTGGAAGAATCGCGTGCTGTGCCGCCCTTTTTTAAGCCCTCATAAAGCCAGAGCTGGAACCTGCGTCGGAATCTCTGGAACATTTCATTTCCGATTGTCAGTACCGATTCGCCGCAAATCTAAAACCGGCGACCGGCAACTGGCAATTGGCAATTGGCGATCCTAATGATCATAAGAGCTGTACAAAAAAAGCGGGCGGGGGCCTCCCACAGCCCCCACCCTAAGGCCACGTGTCCTCACCCCACGCGACCACTTCGTCCACCGGGGAGGTGAACGCATGCGGATTATGCAATAGTCTGTCTAAA
>DASUPZ010000534.1:0-2667 GCA_036280855.1 Pyrinomonadaceae bacterium
ATCTTTTGTCGAAAACGACTATTTATTGTCGAATGTGGCTAAATCAAATTCATCGGGGTCGGATTCTTCGGATCTTTCGTGTAGTCGTAAAACCCGCGTCCGGACTTCCGGCCGTACAAACCCGCCAGCACCATCCGCTTCAATAGCGGCGGCGGAGCAAAGCGCTTCTCGCGAAACTCGTTGAACATGATCTCGGCAATGTAATAAGTCGTATCAAGCCCGACAAAATCTCCGAGTGTAAACGGCCCCATCGGATAACCGCAGCCCAGTTTCATCGCGTTATCAATGTCGACGATCGAACCGACACCCTCCTCCAGCGCGCGGATCGAATCCAGCATGTAGGGCACCAGCAAACGATTCACGATAAAACCCGTTTTGTCGCCCGCGCGCACCGGCACCTTCCCGAGCTTTTTGCCAAACTCCACCGCCTGCTCGTAAACGTCTTCATCCGTCAGAATCGTTTTCACAACCTCCACCAGCTTCATCAACGGCACTGGATTAAAGAAGTGCATGCCGATGAAACGGCCTTGTCGCTCGGCTGAGGTAGTCGTCATCATCTCGGTGATCGACAGCGACGACGTGTTTGACGCAAAGATCGTTTCGGGTTTGCAGATGTCATCCAGTTGCTTGTAAGTGCTGCGCTTCTCCTCGAGGTTCTCGATGATCGCTTCGATGATGATGTCGCAATCGGCGAGCTCGGCGAATGAAGTCGTGCCTGACAAACGGCCGCGAATCTCGCGTTGCTGATCGGCAGTGATCGTCCCTTTCTCAGCAAACTTCGCCAGCGACTTCTCGATACCGCCAAACCCTTTCGCAATAAACTCGTCTGAAACCTCTTTCACCACGGTTTCAAATCCGGCACTGGCGCTGACCTGCGCGATTCCCGCACCCATCAGCCCGCACCCCAACACACCGACTTTCCTGATTTCCATTTCTATCTCCTGAAATTAAATATTTATTGCTAAGACGTTCTCGTATAACTTCTGGACGCGCCTTTTAACCACTCATTGTATTCCCTCTGCCAGGCACGAAATTCATCAACCAATTTCGGGTCCAACTCGCGTGGACGCGCTTCGCCTGGCGAAGGACTAGCCGCGGGACTCGCAGCCGGCGAAGCCTCGACAAGTTTTGAAAGAATATCAACGAGCCGCTTCCGCAACTCAGTCGCGCGTGCATCAGGCGCCGGCGCCTCCGTCGCTTTTTGCGCAATCGCTCCGGCGTCGCTCAAGTCGTTCTTGTGAATCACCGCCGCAACCTTTTCCTGAGCCTCGCTCATCGCCCTCACATAATTCAGGAAAATCAGCGTACTCGCATTCGGCACCGCGCGCGCCAGAACCGGGCGGCTGAAGTTGCGCACGACTTTATAGGCCCCAAGCGCGATGACGGACAAGGACAGTATCTGCAACGTACGCCACACGGGCGTGATCATCGAACGCGCACCCGGCCGCCGGTAGTTGACCGCGAGCGCGATGGCGGCCCCTGACAACAACCCACCAAGATGCGCCGCGTTATCGATGAACTGCCGGCCAAGAAAACCGATGAACAGGTTGATCAGGATGATCGGCAACATGCCTGTGCCGAACGCTCGCTTGAAGCCTTCCGGCAGTTCGTGACGAAATTTGATTCCGAAGACAAACAGCACGCCGACGAGCCCAAACAAAGCTCCCGATGCTCCCGCGGAAGGCAAGTCGACATCCTTGAAGATGAAACGTCCTACGCCCCGCGCAAGCTCCGGTCGCACCGTGAGATAACTCGCAACCACACCCGCAATGCCGGTGAACACCCAGAAGACTATAAACCTTGCGCCGCCGTAAAGCTTCTCAACGAATGGTCCAACCATCAGCAGGCTGTACATATTCACGAGCAAGTGGATCAAATTGACGTGAATAAACATCGGCGCGATGAAACGCCACCATTGATAGTTAGGTGCATTGACGAGGTAATTGAGTTTAGCGCCGTAGGCGATCAGCACCGGTTCGGGAAAGCCCTGCAACAAGACCTCCGACGTCAGCCCGCTCGATTCCCACATCAGCATGTAAACGAAGAGATTCGCAACAAGCAGGAAGATCGTGAACTTGTAAGGGCGATTCAAGACCGCCTTGGCAAACTTGACTGTTTCGCGATCGGGAGCGCGTTGACCTGTAGGAGCGGCGGGCTGGATGGCGGTTGGGGCGCCGCAGACAGCGCATTGACTTTCGCCTGCGCCGACGATCGATGCGCAATTGCGGCACATTGTCGGGCGGCCAAGATTAGTTTGGTTTGACTCGGGTTCTGACAATACGGCTCTGAGGCTTAGCCCATCTTCTCCAACAGGCTTACGAGGTCGTCAGCGTGTTCCTCTTCAACCGCGAGAATCTCTTCTAGCATACGCCTCGACGTCGGATCGTCGTTTCCTAAGTAGGTAATCATCTCGCGATAACTGTCGATGGCAATGCGTTCGGCGACGAGGTCTTCCTGGATCATGTCGGTCAGCGAAGTGCCTTCGACGTATTCGGCGTGACTGCGCATCAGCAAGCCTTCGGGGTTGAAATTCGGCTCGCCCTGTAACTGCACGATGCGTTGTGCAATTCGATCTGCGTGTCCCTGCTCGTCGTTTGCGTGTTCGAGAAACTCCGCGGCCACGCCTTCGGCATGGATGCCTGAGGCCATGAAATAATGACGTTTGTA
>DASUPZ010000535.1:0-6345 GCA_036280855.1 Pyrinomonadaceae bacterium
CGTCGAGCCAGCGCTTTGCCTGCGGCTTCCTTCAGATTCCACCTCGCGATGGACACCCTTGCCGTCCGGCTAACGATTCCCCCTGTCGGGCTCGTAGGAGACTTTCACTCCCTAGTTAGAGCGCCCTGCCGGGCGCACATCTAACCCAAGGTTGTCGCTGCGCTCCAACCCTTGGGCTGAAATTAGCGAACGCCTTCGGCGTAATTGCTTGGATTTCAAACTGAGACCCTACCGAACTCTCTGCCGGCTTGACGATGTAGAAACGCGTTTGTTATAAATCTCGGTTTTCTGATTACGGAGGTTGAAGAAAAGATGGCTAAACGTTGCGAAGTTTGCGGCAAGGGACCACAGTTCGGTAACAATGTCTCGCACGCAAATAACCGAACGCCGCGAAGGTTCGATCCGAACCTGCAATCGATTCGCGTGCAGCAACCGCAGGGTGGCGCGCGCCGGATGAAAGTTTGTACAACCTGCATCAAGGCGGGCAAGGTCTCAAAAGCCGCCTGAGCCCTCCCTCCACTTCTTGTCAACCTCCAGCCGGCGCCTCTCGCGAGGGCCGGTTGTTTCATTCTGAAACCAACGCTACGACTTCAATCTCAACTCTCGCATCACGCGGTAAACCCGCCGCCGCAACCGTAGCCCGTGCCGGCGGTGGATCCGAAAAGAACTTCGCATACACTTCGTTCATTGCGGAAAACTCTTTCATGTCAGCCAGGAAAACCGTCGTCTTCACTACCCGATCGAGACTGCTGCCCGCTGCCTCGAGCACGGCCGAAACGTTTTTCAACACCTGCTCGGTCTGTTCGGCAACTCCTCCGGGCACAAATTCACCCGTTTTCGGATCGAATCCAACCTGACCGGAGACAAAAACAAATCCGCCTGCTTTGATCGCCTGTGAATAGGGACCGATCGCGGCGGGTGCATTGTCAGTCTGTACTCGTTGTCTCATAAAGGGTTGAAAACAAAGGCGGGATTCTAGCAGATAAGCAAGACCAACCACAAAGGGCCGCGGCTGACGCGGATCTGTGAAAACCGATTTTTTACGCAGCGCCTTGCAGGCGTTCGACATCCAGAACGCCCGGGACTCCCTTGATCGAACCGATCACGCGATCAAGGTGTTTGACGTCAAAAACCTCGACCGTCACTTCGATATGCCCGCGCTCGTCGGGCGACACTGAGGCGCGCGCGTCACGAATGCCCGTCTTCATGTCGGAAATCGCGCCCGTAATCCCGGCGATCATGCCGGTACGATTCTCCGTGATCGCCAGCAGTTTCACCGCGTAAGCCGTCTTCTCCGGCCGTCCGGCCCATTCGACTTCAACGATCCGCTCGCGATTAACCATCAACTGCGTCACGTTCTTGCAGCGCGTGGTGTGAACCGCAACGCCTTTACCTCTCGTCACATAACCAATGATCTCCTCGCCGTGCAGCGGATTACAGCAACGCGCGCGCGTTACCATCAGATCGTCGATGCCGCGAACGACGATCGAGTCGTCGCCCAAACGGATCAGACGCTTGACCGCTCGCACACCGCTTCTTAAACGCGACTCTTTCTGCTTGTCGAGCTGTTCAAACTGTTCCGGTCCGAGATACTTCGCGATCACGTTACGCGGCACGAGCTTGCCGTAACCGATGCCTGCGAGCAGATCGTCGACACGACCGTAACCATAGTCGCTCGCGACGCGCTTCATGTCTTTATCACTGTCGCTCAGCAGCTTCCTGGGTGACAGTTGAAAACGCGAAGCTTCTTTTTCGAAAAGTTTTCTTCCGATCTCGATCGACTCGGCGCGTTGTTGTTCCGAGACCCAGTGACGCACACGATTGCGGGCGCGCGAAGTGACGATGAAGTTCAACCAGTCGCGAGAAGGATGCGAGTTGCTCGCGGTGATGATCTCGACGACGTCGCCGTTCTGAATCTGCGTGCGAAGCGGGACCATGCGCCCGTTGATGCGCGCGCCGGTACACGTGTTTCCCACTTCAGAGTGGATCATGTAAGCGAAGTCGACTGGCGTCGCGCCGCGCGGCAACTGAATGACTTTACCCATCGGCGTGAACGCGTAAACGTCCTTGGGATAAAGATCCAGCTTCAGCGAGTCGAGGAAATCTTTCGAGTCTTTTACTTCCTGCGTCCACTCGACCAGAGACCTGAGCGCCTGGAATGCCTGATCGTCGTCGCGAGCGCCGCGTTTCCCTTCCTTGTACTTCCAATGCGCCGCAACACCCTCTTCGGCGATGTGATGCATCTCTTCCGTTCGGATCTGGACCTCAAACGACTGTACGTTCGAGCCGATCACGGAAGTGTGCAGCGACTGGTACAGATTGTCGCGCGGGGTTGCGATCCAGTCTTTGATGCGACCGGGAACCGGTTTCCAGTTGTTATGGACCACGCCGAGGGCCGCATAACAGTGGCGTATCTCATTCGGCGTGATGATCCTCGCAGCGACCAGATCGTAAACCTGATCGAGACTAATCTTTTGATTTCGCAGTTTTTTCCAGATTGAATAGAGCCGCTTCACACGGCCTTCAACACGAACATACGGCACTTCCGCTTCCCGCATTTTTTCTTCGATGCGCGCCGTGACGTTCTTCAGAAAGGCCTCGTTCTCCGGACGTCGTTTTTCAAGCTGCTCCGCGAGCTCGCGATAATCTTCGGGATGCAAATGCCGGAAAGCGAGATCCTCCAGCTCACCGCGCAACTTACCCATTCCAAGCCGGTGCGCGATGGGCGCGAAGATCTCCATCGTCTCTTCAGCGATTCGCTTGCGCTTTTCCGTACTCAGATACTGAAGCGTGCGCATGTTGTGCAGGCGATCGGCAAGCTTGACGAGCACGACGCGAACGTCGTCAACCATCGCCAGCAACATCTTGCGAACATTCTCCGCCTGCTGCTCTTCGCGCGAGATGTTGCTGATCTGCGCGATCTTCGTCAGACCATCGACGAGGTGCGTTATCTCTTCACCGAAGTAACGGCGGATCGTGTCGAGATCGACGAGCGTGTCTTCGACGACGTCGTGCAACAGGCCGGTGGCCACTGACACTTCGTCGAGCTTCATGTCAGCGAGAATGTTTGCAACTTCGAGCGGGTGCACGAGATACGACTCACCCGATGCGCGCTTCTGCCCCTTGTGCTCTTTGGCTGAAAAGAGGTAGGCGCGACGAAGCAGATCGAGGTCGGCCTGCGCGTGGTTCGCAGCAACTTTCTCTACAATGTCGTCAATCCTGATCATCTAAACGCGCATAAAGTATAACAAACAGCACAAGTGCCACAGATTTCACGGATTAACACCGGGATCGATGTTAATTCGCGTGAATCTGTGGCACTCGACGTTGTGCCCGTGCTTTTCTAACCCTGCGGTGACGCGGCTTGTTTCGCGGCTTCTTCTTCCTTCCGCTTCCGGGCCAGTTCACTCAATTCCTGCGTGCGCTTCAAAGCCACTAGATACTCTTCCTGATACTTCGCCTTCTGATCCATTTTCCCATCCATCTCCGCGAGCTTCGACGCTTCGAGGAGCAGGTTGGTCCTGTAAGACCAGGCCGACTCATTATCCGGAGCATACTTGATCGCATTCTCGGCTTCGCCCAGCCCGCGCTTCACGCACATTTGTGCCTGATCGAAATCCTTCTGATCTGCCGGCTTCTTGTAAGAGACTGTGGCTTTGTTAGTTGCCTGGTCGATCGTAGTGCTCTTGTGCGCCGGCAATTCAGTGATCTGGAAAGAGCAATTCCAATCCTGGCTGGCCAGGACGATGAAGGCCTGGGCCCGCTTATCCGGTTCAGCACTCTCGCTGTTGGCGCGCGCTAAAATCCAATCTCTCAGCTTCGCGTCTTCATTGATCGCCTCATAAAGATAGGCGATGGCTTTGTAGGCTTCGTCATTCTGCGGGTTCGCGGCGAGTATCTGCTGGTATGCCTGGATGGCTTCCTGGGCCTTCGCGATATTCTCAGGATTCTGAACTCCAGGGCGATACTGCGCGTGAATGGAGCGAGCAATAAACATCGGTGCGGTCTTGTTATTTGGATCCAATTCGGCAGACCGCCGCGAGTGCTGCTCCGCTTCCACGTACTTGCGCTCGCGGTAAGCGCGCGCAGCTTCGTTTAGCTCGTTTTTCGATCTGATTCGATTAATAACTCCGCACCCGGAAGTGGTTGCGACAAGGATCGCCAAAACAATGGCGATCCAGGCTCGAGAGAGTTTCATTTTATGCGTGACTCCAATTCTATTAGACCGGCTTCAGCCAGAGGTCGGGCAATTCTGGGCCGGACGTTCGACTGCTGTCGCCAATCCCTTTTTTAAGTACTAAGGAAGATCGTCCACTTGCAAGCCAACTGGACTCGCGCCTGCGCCTTTGATCGCATCGATCACCTTCACCACGTCGCCGTATTTCGTCGCTCTCGGCGCCTTGACGAAGACGGTCTTCTCAATGCGGTCGTCGTCCTTCAGATCGGTCCGCGCTTCCATTCCAACTTTGAACGCGCGCTGCTCTTTTCGCTGCTGAAACACCGCCGCCAATCTCTGTGACAACGCAGCCGGGTCATTTACTGACCCCATGTCATCCTGATTCAGCTTCAACTGAAGATCAGGCGAGATTGTAACCACCAGAGTCAGTGGATTCGGCTTCAGCTTACTCAGGTCTTCATTGGGATCCCGCTGGGTCGGAATGTCAGCCTTGAAGCGGCTCGGCTTGAGCGGCGTGACGACCATGAAGATGATCAGGAGCACCAGCAGAACGTCAATCAACGGCGTCACGTTGATATATGGTTCGGCCGTCGTGCTGCCTTTTTTCGGACTTCCATCCATCGACATCTAGATTTCTCCTCGTCTCAAATACATTTACCTTAGGTTGCCGGCGCAGGTGCATCTGCCGCACCCTTCTTCTTCTTGTCGGCTACCAATCCGATCCTGTCGACGCCAAGCTTACGGACCTCGTTGATGACATTCACGACGTCGCCGTAGCTTACGCCAATGCCGCTCTTGATGTAGACGATTCGATCCTGCTCGTTCAATTTCTTGAGCATCGAATCGACCTTATCCGTCAGCTCTTCTCTCGCGATCGGCGTCTTGCCAAGGTAGTACTGTCCGTCCGCGGGCACGGAGATCACAATGGACGATTCCTTGATAATGTTTGGATCGACGTCGGGATTGGTCAGGTTCTTCGGAAGATTGACCGTGATTCCCTGCTGCAGGAATGGCGTGACCACCATGAAGATGATCAGCAGCACGAGCATGATGTCGACCATCGGCGTCACGTTGATCTCTGACTGCAGGCCGCCACTTCCGCCTCCAGACTGCATTGACATAACAAAATCTCCTTTTTACTAAACCGGTAAAACCGATGCGGCGCGTGTCGCCGCACCCAGGGGTTTACCATCCGGCCTTCAGCGCGTGATGTTTACGTCTTCAACTGCTTCGTGCGGTTCTTGATGAAGTAGTCGACCAGCTCGGAGGCCGAGTTGTCCATCTCGACGACAAAGCCATCAACCTTGCCGGTGAAGTAGTTGAACAGCCACACCGCAGGCACTGCCACCAACAATCCGAGCGCCGTCGTAAACAACGCTTCCGAGATACCGCCGGCGACTGCCGCGATACCAGCCGACTCCGCGTCCTTCATACCTTGGAACGCGTTGATGATGCCGAACACCGTTCCGAACAGACCCACGAACGGAGCCGTCGAACCGATGGTCGCAAGACCTGAAAGACCGCGTTTGAATTCCGCAGTCTTGATCGCGATTGCACGTTGCAGCGCGCGCTTCGACGCTTCGATCTCGTCACCCGAAATATCGCTGGAAGCTTCATGTGCGCGAAACTCCTGCAAGCCGCTGCTGACAACCATCGCCAGGTGCGATTTGCGGTGCTTGTCGCTGATGTTGATCGCTTCTTCGATGCGATCGTTCTTCAGTGCCTGGGCCACACGCGGTGCAAACTCACGCGACTGTTTCTTCGCCGCGGAGTAAGTCAGGTAACGCTCAACCATGATCGCGATCGAGTAGACCGACATGATCAGCAGCACGACGACCACGGAGATCGCCACTGCGCCCATGCTCTTCAACATCCCCATCAGGGAGAAGTGGTCGGCGGTACCGGCCGGGCTTGCCCCCGCTTCCTGCAGCAGCAAAAAGAAGCCCAGAATCTCTGTTCCAAATAGATTCATTAGAATTGTCACGGTAAACCCCTCCAAAAGGTTTTATTAGATTGATAGCAAGCAGAGAAGCCGGGACAGCCCACGGTTAACCGCGGCGACACGACCAATGTTCTCCGCAGTTACTGCGCCACGAAGTTGTACTGGATCACTCCTGTAACTTTAACTGGCTGCCCTGAAAGCTTCGTTGGGGAGAATCTCGCTTGAC
>DASUPZ010000536.1:0-4232 GCA_036280855.1 Pyrinomonadaceae bacterium
GGCAGAGCGTTCGTGCCGGAAGTCAGTTTCCCGGCGTCGTTCGAGTCGGTTTTAGCGGGCACCAAAGACGATGAGCTATGTCTGATGTTTTCAGAACGTGGTGGCGAGTCGCTGGCCGAAGTGCAAAGAACGGCGAAATCGATCAGGGCGTTGGTCGGTTCTGAAGGCGGCTGGTCCGACGAAGAGATCGAAGGCGCACGTGCTGCGGGTTTTCACATCGTGACGCTCGGCGGGCGCATCCTCCGCGCTGAAACTGCGGCCATCGCGATCGCCGCGCTTCTCCAGCACCTGTTTGGCGACCTCCAGTAGTTGACCGGAGCGCGTTACAGGCTCAAAATGTACCGAACAAAGGCTGAGAAAGGGTCGTTTGAATTCCCATGGCAATCAGTAAAGATGGCGCCGTTGAGAATGCGCGCAAAGATCTCGCAAACCGGCTGAAAATCGACCCCGGCGACGTTAAAGAAAGTTCTGTTGAAGACTCCGACTTCCCTGACTTGTCTCTCGGCGCGGCTGAGGATGGAGAGATGAGCGGGCAGATGATCACGCCCGGCTGGCGTATTCGCCTAGAGGCGCAGGGCAAAACTTTCGAATACCGCGCTGACAAAAACCAGGTGAGGCTCTACAAGTTTAAGGGTAAGAATTACCGTATTTGAATAAGTCCTATAAGACCTATAGGACCTATGCTGCATTCGCTGAGGTAAGACCATGAACCGCAATAACATCTTCATCCATCTCGCACTCGCGCTCGTCCTCATTCTCGTTGCTGCTTTTGCCGGTCAGCTCAACCGGATGCGCAAGCAGTGGAAAACGCAGGTGCGGATCGTACCTACTGAAGGGAAAAAACAGGCCGCTGAAGCGACTGTTATTGGCGACGCATGGATTCCGCGGCGTCCGGAAGTGCTCGTCAAATTCAAGAGTGGTGTCAGCCGTTCGGCGATTGAAGCTTTGATGCGGCGGTTCAACGATCGCATCGAAGACCGCATCGAGCATGCGCCGGGCTGGGAATCGATTGACGACCTCGACAATGCTGACGCGGAAACTACCGTCGCCGAATACAGCAAACTCCCTGAAGTCGAATACGTTGAACCTAATTTCGAGATCGAACTCTCTGAAGTAAACGAAGGCAATCCGCTGACTCCCGTTCTGCCTCACGATCCGCAGTTCAACGAACAGTGGGCCCTCGCCAATTCTGGACAACGCGGCGGTACTCAGGGCGCAGACATCAGCGCAACGCTCGCATGGGCCACCACGACCGGCGACGACGACATCGTCGTAGCAGTGCTCGACAGTGGTGTCGATTACACACACGAAGATCTCGCAACCAACATGTGGATGCGGCCTTCAGGCATGGCGCCGTACGAGGACACCGAACTAGGAACTTTCGACGACGTCCACGGATTCAATGCGATCGATAACGTGTCTGATCCGATGGACGATAACGGACATGGCACGCACTGTGCGGGCATCATCGGCGCGGAAGGCGAGAACAATCTCGGCATCGCGGGTGTGAACTGGAACGTGCGCATCATGCCGCTGAAGTTTATGAACGCCGGCGGTTTTGGAACGACCAAAGACGCGATCGAAGCGATCAACTACGTGATCGATCGAAAGAAAGCCGGCGTGAATGTTCGTGTGATCAGCGCGAGCTGGGGTTCGACGATGAAGTCGCGTGCGCTCGAAGACGTGATTCGTAAGGCTTATGAGAACGACATTCTGTTTGTCGCAGCAGCGGGCAACGCGAGCGTGAATAACGATCGCTCGCCACACTATCCGTCGAGCTACAACGTACCGAACGTGGTCAGCGTCGCGGCGCTCGATCGAAACGATCAGCTGGCGCGGTTTTCGAATTATGGATTGAAGAGCGTGGCGGTTGCGGCGCCTGGTGTCGATATTCTGAGCACGTGGCTGGGGAACCAGTACGAAGAGAAATCAGGAACGTCGATGGCGACGCCGGTGGTTGCGGGTGTTGCAGCGCTGATTCTCGCGCAGAACCCGCGGATGCCGGTTGATGAATTGCGGAGCAGGATTTTGGGTGCTGTGGATCCGCTGCCCGTGTTGAAAGGTAAGACAGTTAGCGGTGGGCGCATCAACGCCGCTAAGGCTCTGGGTGATTAACAGGAAAATCCTTTGACAGGATTTACAGGATTCTCATGATTTACAAGATAAGAATCATGTCAATCTTGTAAATCCTGTAATCCTGTCTAAGGTTGGGTTAATTTCTTCTTGCCTTCGAGGGCTTCTTTATAAGCCCCGCCACGCACGTCGCCAATCTTTATTGCCTCATCGAACTGCTTCACAGCCTCAGCAGTATTTTCCAGAAACGCATTAATCCTGCCCATCGACTCATGCGCGCGTGACATCAACGCCTTATCAGTCTCAGGTGACGAGGCCGCGATCGCCATACGATAGTGACCAAGCGCGCGGTTCAAACGTTCCGCCTGCACCTGCTCGTCCGTAGCGTCCATTGCCCCAAGACTCGCCGAGCGTCCCAACGCGAAAAAGATGCGCGGCTCGCGCGGGTACTCCTGCAGCATCTCGCGCAAACGCGCCTCGGCCCCGTTGTAATCCTTGCTGCGTAAAGTATCTTCAATCGTCGCCAGATCTCTCACGAGTGCCGCTTCACGACCACTGACCTCACCCCCAACTTCCGCCTGCGCCTTTCGTGACGCAGCACGCGCCTCTCGCGCCGCACGCGCTCGCTGGACCACATCCGCATACTCAGCCGGACGCTTCGATTCGCGCGCCGGATCAAACGACGCAATCATGTCAGGAAAGAAGTTTGCGAGATCGAAACCCGCGTCTTCGATCCCCTTCAACTGGTCCGCAAAATAGAAAGAAAGCACCCCGCCTCTTTCATATTCTTCGGCGAGCCGCGCAATCGTTTCTTCCTGGATCAACTTGATCTCCGCCTGCACCGTCTTGCCGAGAGCCGCGCGATCACCTTCAGTCTTCGCCGTCGCCATTACCGCACGCGACTCGCGCGTCAGGTTCTGGATTCTCCTCGTCTCCTCGTAACGCGCGTCGGCAGCAGTCACAAGCGAACGTCCCACACTCAAAAACACATCCGGACTAACTTCAGCGCCCGCCTGCTGCCGTTCATTCAAAAGCTGCTTGATATGGTCGCGACGCTGCGCGATGTCTTTGTTGAAACGCAACACGAGCGCATCGATCACATACTGAAGATAAGCACGCCGCAATTCCGACGACGTCGGATCCGTCCCCTCCGGCACCACTGCGTAGTAATCGTCGCCGATAATGCGAAAGTTTATGGCGCCACGCGCGGCGAGCAGATCCGGCAGGATCAAAAAGCGCCGCTCTTTCTGCCGGAACTCGTAGACCTTTTTGTCGCTCTTCTTCTTCGGATCTTTGACCTCGACGCGCTCCTGCGAAACAGTTATCGGTCGTGTGTGCAGGTAAGTCAGGAGCGATCGGACCATCTCAGTTGTCGGCGCTCGCAGCCGGTCGCCTTCAGCCTGGTAAGCACGAACATAAGTGACCATCTGTTCGTCAATTCGTGAACGCCGGTAAAACTCCTGGACGAGCGGCGCAAAATCGAGCACTTCGAGAAGTCCGGCAGGCAAATCTTCGGAGCGCGCCGGGGCTTCGAGACCTGGTGTTGGACCAAGCGCGAGCGCGAGCGAGACGTAACGCGCCGCCTGGTCCGCGGGCGTCGCGGGCGCGGGCAGCTTGTTGCGATCGTAAAAAGTTTTCAGACGATTGCGAAGATCGGGATCGAGGTTTGCGAGATCGCTGCGCAACTTCGTGCGAAACGTCGACGGGGTCCGGCCCGTATCGTGTCCGGCAGCTTCCAGCGCCGCCATGACCACGATCAGCCGCTGGTCCACCTGAAAATCAACACCGTACTCGGAAACTTCAAAAGTGGTTCCCTGCCGCTGCTGTACCTGGGCCGCAATCGCTGCAGCCGCCACACTAATACTCAAAAAAATAATGATTGAACGCTTCATAAATTCTGATCTTGATCCGCGTTTTTCCGCGAAGCTCTGCGGCGCAATATCCGCAATGTTAACGGATATGCCAGTAGCGAACAAACGACCGACAGGGCCGTGGCGCCGACAGTAAAGGGCCAAACAATGTTCCAGCTCTGCAGGAACAACTGCCGGTAATAGTCACCGGAAAAGATGCTTGGACTCGTAAGAAGGTTTAATCCCTCATCGGGAATTCGCAGGGGACGGCCCAGGATAAACGCGCCGATTGCGTATGAAGCGATGATA
>DASUPZ010000537.1:0-2884 GCA_036280855.1 Pyrinomonadaceae bacterium
ATTGCAGTCACTGCCGGAACCTTGATCGTCTCGGAATGTTCGCGCGCAATCGCTTCCTGACGAGCTGATGCGTCATCAGCCGCGATGGCTTCCGCCGCGCTCACACTCTCTTCCAAAGGCTCCACGATTGCCTCGGGATTGCACGCAATCTCACCTTTAGGCTCCTCGGCCTTCATCGAAGTGAGCACCTGGTTATCACGCGAACCGTCGCGATAATAGCTGACCGCCTTACAACCAAGCTGACGGCCCAGGCGATAAAGCGCGTCGACTGACTCAACCGTGTCGTCAACCGCGCCGTTGCACGTCTTCGACACACTATTATCGACGTTGCGCTGAGCAGCCGCGAGCACATGAACGTGCTGCTCAGCGCTTATGTTCATCGCCGAGATAAAATGCGGAGACAGTTCACGCTCGTGTTCCACGACGTAAGCTGCAGCCGTATCTATCGATTCCTGATCGCACTGGTCCACATCAATACCAAGCGCCTGTGCTGCGAGTGTGTGAACGTAAGTGCGCGTGCCAAGAGTGTCCTTGCGAACGTACGCCCACGAGAAGTTTGGCTCGATACCTGAAGACGTTTCCGCCACGAGAGAAATGGTCCCGGTCGGCGCAATGGTCGTCACTTCGTAGTTTCGCGGGGTTAACGGAATGTCTTTGGGAATGCCGATCTGGTTATACAGAAACTCCGTGTACGCCTCACGGTTTGGTTCAAACTCTGGAAACGCTCCCTTCTCTGCTCCGAGACGATTGCTCTCCATCCACGACTCACGCCGAACAAACCCCATCACCTCGTCCATCAGATCGATCGAGGCCGGTGAGCCATACGTGATGTTCAGGTTGAGACAAAGATCGGCAAAACCCATGATGCCCAGGCCGACTGGCCGCGTCCGGTGGACCACGTCGTTGATCTCCGGCAACGGCCACGCACAGGTGTCGATCACGTTGTCGAGAAAACGCGTGCAAAGGTGCGTTACTTCGCGCAGGCGATCCCAGTCGATCCGTTTCTGCGGATCGTAAAACTTCGCGAGATCGATCGAACCGAGATTGCACGAGTTTGAGAAGTGGAGGAACTGCTCGCCGCACGGGTTGCACGAATAGATCGGACCCATCGACTTCATCATGTGATTATGACGATTCACTTCGTCGATGAAAGCGATGCCCGGCTCGGCATACTTGTGTGCACTGGCGACGATCCGGTTCCAGATGTCGAGCGCGAAGACCATTCCTGGCCGCGGCGGTTTTTCCATCGTGCAGTTCGAAAGATCTGTAGCCAGGAAAGCCTGACGATCGCAGAACGTCACAGTCGATCCATCCGGACGGCGATAGACAACATAGTCGTCGTCGCGCACCGGATCGAAAATCCACTCGTTCCACGGTTGACCATCAAACTCCAGCTGAAACCATTCCTCGTTATCGACCGCTTTCAAAAACTTATCAGTAACGTTGACCGAGATATTGAAATTGGTCAGCGAGTGCTGATCGTTCTTCGCATGAATGAAGCGAAGAACGTCTGGATGCGTAACTCGCATCATCCCCATGTTGGCGCCACGCCGCACACCGCCCTGCTTCACAACGTCAGTCACCTGATTGACGATGTTCATGAACGACACGGGACCAGAAGCCACACCCGTCGCCGAGCTAACCATCGCGCCGTGCGGCCTGAGAAACTCGTAAGTCATGCCCGTGCCGCCGCCGGTCTGGTGAATCGTGGCCGCGGCTTTTGCGTGTTCCATGATTCCCTGGAGCGAATCAGGAACTTCGAGCACAAAACACGCCGCGAGCTGGCCATTTGCTTTACCGGCGTTAACCAGGCAGGGAGTGTTCGGGATGAATTCGCGAGCCAGCATCACCTCGCTCATGGCGGCAAAAAACTTGTCCCGTTTCTCCCCGGTTTCGGCGAGCGAAACGTGACCGACGACGCGGCGTACGATATCAGCCCACTCTTCTAGCGGGTGCCCCTTCAAATCCTTGAGGGAGTAGCGCTTGCTAACGACTTTTCTGGCATTGATTCCGAGCTCCTGCGTCCTCCGACGCGGGGATGCGGGGGAAAACACGGCCGGGGTATTTCCGAGTTTTTTGCCAAAAGTTGCGCTCATCGATCTCTGCCTTTCGCCTTCAAAAACGGGTATGCCGGGGCGTATTTCTACGCATCGATTAACTTTAGATTGTATTGCTTTTATTGCGGTTGGCTCATTCAATCGAGCGGAGCGGAATATACTCCTTTGGAGGCCCAGTGTCAATATCTTGTGGTGATCTTTTTTGAAAGGGCTATAGAGTGTATCCGCGGATTCGAGAGAATCCCCCGATTTACTTTGAAGAACCGCTATTCAGCAGAAGTTCGTAGTTCCCGATGTCGCGATTGTGCGTGTCGAGAGCAGCAAACGTGTCCGAGGTTTCTTCCAGCATCTGCTTGGTCATCGCAATCGAGTCGCTTAGCTGCTCGAAATCCAGCGACGAGACGCGTTCCGGGGTCGGTAGCGTGACTACCTGATCGTTGACGAGGCCGAAGAAGTTCTCGATCGACTGGAGCTGGCCTTCAACCAACTTAACCGATCGTTCGATGTCATTGAACGCAGCCACGCGGCGTTTGAGTATCTCGACGTTGGCCCGCTGAATACGTTTCTCCCGATCATCTCTCGCGGCGTCTACCGCACGCTCGGCCTGGACCAACTGGTTCTGCACAGCCTGACGGTTGATCGAACGCAAGTGATGCTTGCGACGGCGATACACATCGAGCAGATCAACGAAGTCTTCCCAACGCTGATCGAGACTCTGGATGTTGTGAGGGATCTCTTTAGTGCCGGTGAATTTTTTATAGTTGGAATAGATCTGGTTCTTCATCCAACGCAAATACTCGACTGCCTCGCGTTCGCGTGGATCGAAC
>DASUPZ010000538.1:0-15669 GCA_036280855.1 Pyrinomonadaceae bacterium
GGGCTGATATAGAAGCTTGCCTGCAAAGCCTCGAGCGCTTGTTTGCGTTCGCCGAGCGCGAGACGAAGACGCGCAATCGTTTTCAAAGCTTCGAGATTGTTTTCGTCGTTCTTGATCAGCCCTTCGAGCACCTTCGCGGCCTGCGCTTGATCGCCTTTCTCTTCGAGTAGTTTCGCGAGCGCCTCATAAGGATTGCCTGGACCGGTCACATAAGGAAAGAGTTCGAGCGCGCGCAGGTAATGTGTTACTGCGGTTTGCGTGTCGCCGTCGGCAGCAAACAACTCGGCGGCGCGAATGCGTAACGCAAACGTGTCCTGCGTCGCGAGCATTTTGACCACTTCATCTTTCGACATCGAAGCGACTACGTTTGTCGGCGTGCTCATCGCGACGTCCAATGGCCGCGCTTTCGCTTCGACGTACGCCGCGAACTCGCGATCGAAATCGCTTTCAGTCAGTTTCAAAACCTGTTGCAGCACTTCCGGTGTGCGGGCCTTGTCGCGATACATCGCGAGCATGCGCAGGATTGCGTCGAAACCAAACCGCTCGGCGATGAACTCACAAATTTGCGACGCCTGGAAGTAAGCGATCGGAACGTCTGCCGGAGTCTTTGGCCGTTGAAAACCAGCATCGAGATCCGCGATCTTGAACCAGCGTTTGTCCATGAACGCTTTCACAAACATCGGGTTCCAATCGTCGCCCCAGCCGGGCCGCGCGCGCCGCTCTTCGTAAACAGAAAGACCTTCCGAGAACCAGCGCGGGATGCGGTAGTCTGTCATTTGCAACGTGATGACGTGAGTGTATTCGTGCCAGAGCGTGCTGCCCCAGTTGAATTCGCCTGTTTCGCGCGCCGCGGGTGAGTCCTGCGCAATCACGAGTCCAAAACAAACTCCGAGTGCACCCAAACCCGGCATGCCGAGTGTGCGCACGGCGAAGTCTTCATGGTTCTGGAAGATCTCCACGATGATCGGGCCTTTGGGCGTGAAGCGATACTTCTCCGTCAATTTGGCTGCCGCTTCTTCAAGCAGGTTTGCGGCGTATGGTCCAAGCACGTCGCTTTCCTGCGCCGACGCTTTAACGATGAAGTTGCCGCGCTTCGTTTCCTTGAAGCCGGCCATGGAGTCGAGCAGGTCGAGTGTGTTCTTGGCCCAGATGTTGAACGGGTCGCCTTTGAACGCTTTTTCGACCGCGGCGCGGCCCGGTTCCATCTGGCCCATTCGCAACAAGGCCATTCCGAGATTCAGGTGTGCATCCCACAAGCCCGGCTGGAGCTCGGTTGCGCGGCGTGCGAATTGAACGGCTTGTTCCGTGCGGCGCGTGATGGTGGCGTAGTGAGAAAGGGTGTTGTAGAGCTCGCCGTATCGTGGTGCGATCGCGAGTGTGGCGGTGGCCACCGGTTCGAAATCCTTATCCTGCAGATAAAGCATCGCGGCCTTGAGCGAATGTGCCTCGGGTGAACGCGGGTTGATCTTCAGTGCTTTTTCGATCTCGGCGGCAGCTTCGTCATAACGGTGTGCTTCGAGAGCGCCTGCGGCCTTGAGTGTGATTGCTTCGACGTAGTTCGGGTTGATGCTCAGTGCTTTGTTGACCGCAGCGGCCATCTCATCGCCGCCTTCGAACCGTTTGTTGCGCGCGACATGCAAGTGGGCCTTCGCGCTGTTTGGATTGATCCGCAGCGCGTCAGTAAGAAATGCAGCGGCATCGGCGTAGTTATACTTATCCGTAAACAGCTCGGCTGCGCCAAGATGTGAGTGGATATACGACGAGTCGGCATCGATCGCCGAACGATACATATCGTTGGCGTCGTGGAAGCGTTGGAGATGAACGAGCGCACGCGCGATCGGTGTCAACTCACCTGCCATCTGGGGATCGTTGTCGGTGTAGTACTTGACGAACGATTCGTAGATCGATCTGGCGCGATCTTCCTGGCCTGTTAGTTCGAGTAGTTCCGCGCGGCGAAGATCATTTGCGAGCTTGTCGCCGGGTCTTTCAGAATCGGCTGCGCCGCGTTCGAACTCTGCGATCGCTTCAGTGTACCTGCCAGTGATGGCGAGCACTTCGGCGAGTTCATAACGCACGGCGCCGTCGCGTGTTTTCTGGAGAAACTTTTTGGCAGCCGCTTCGGCTTCCGTGTAGCGGCCGGTTTCGACGTAGCTGCGCAGCAAAGCCTTCTGTGCGAGTACGTCGTTTTGATTCTCGTTGAGACGAGCATTGAGGATCTTGATCGCGTTTTCGTAGTCGCCTTTTTTGAGTTCGCCGAGGCCGCGGGTATCCATTATCTGCGTTTGAGCAGAGAGCGTCGAAAAAACGCAGACGGCCGCGAACACGAAAACGAAGTATTTAATCCGCGAAGAATTGTTCCTGTAGATCGTCATTTACGAGCCTGCTTGTTTGATCGAACGGTTCACTTTCGCCAGTTGGATAAAAAGCTTTTCGAGCGTCGCTTCGTACTCCGCTTCCTGCATGCTGTCTTTGCGGGCGATGAGTTGTTCGATCTCACCTTCCAGACGCGTGCGTTCCTGGAGAAGTTTTGCAGTGGCAACGGTAGCCGCGGCCTCGCCGACGCTCAGCGAATCGATATAAGTCGCGCGCGCGAGCAATCCTTCGCCCGCCTCCGCCTTTTCACGACCGACGCCGTCGCCGTTGTCGTCAATCAGTGCATGTTCGGTGGCGAGCCGTCCGGCGCGTTTGTAAAACTCTTCCGTCAGCCGGTTAGCGTAAACAAACGCTTCGAGCACTGAGGTATGCCCGTCCTGATTTGTGTCTGAATCGTTGGCGTTGAGCGCGGTGATGAAGAATCCGGGGAAGCGCGTGGCGTTTGTTTCCTGGCCGTTGCGCGTTGCGGTAATCACGATGCGTCCCCTGGCTGCAAGGCTTTTGATGAACTCACCACTCGCACTAGCCATATTCAAAACCACGATGCGGCGTGTCGGCAGCGCCGAGAGAAGGGCGTTGTATTCGGAAGCCGGAAGATCCGGACCGATAAGATTGAACTTCGATTCCTTACCGTCGAATGAGCCGTGGCCAATTAAAAAGACAAACAGGATGTTGTCTGCGGCGAGTTGGGTCTTCAAGGCCGCGAAGGTGCGTTTTACTTCCTCTGCAGTCGAGCGTGCGGCAGTTGCACCGGCGGGTTTTTCAGTGAGGACTTTGATCTGCTTAGCGTCAAATCCATAACGATCTGAAAGCACGGCGCTCAATTCCGCAGTCCATTGCTCAAACTGTTTCGCATACACGGGCTCGCCGCCTGCACCGTTAATAATTACCGCGAATTTATTCGGATCAACCGGCGACTTCTTCTTCGGCCCCACCTCCTGTGCACACACGCCTCTCACCAGCGACAACACAACAACCAACGCCAATGTAGATCCGTGCTTCATTTCTTTGTTTTCGCCTCGGAGAGGCGAGATGTTTATAGTTGCGGCTCAGTTATTATATTTCGCTTCGTAGGAGCGACATGTACATCGCGCTCCTACGGAGCGCATTTTCATTTTGTCTTCGAACTATAAACATGTGGCTCCGCTGGAGCCAGAATCACATTACGCGAGGCCTTCACGCTTTCGAAGGAACCACTCCGCGCTCAACAACCCGATAATCAACATGAAATTCACCGGCATGTCCCACAAATCCTTCGTCACACGTTCCGAATACGGTGTTTGCCGGTAAATCAGATCGTCCAGTAACGACTGCGCCTGAGCGGTTGTGTAGTACTTTCCACCGGTCTCGGCGGCGATGCGTTGCAGAAGATCGCTGTTCTGCGCGGCGCTGTAGTATTCGCGATTCAGATCGCTGACGAGCATGTTTGAACGGGCGCTCAACTGGCCCAGCGTGCCGCTGTTTCCCATCAACTCGATCCGATGCTGGCCCAGCTCATCTGCTTTAAACTCACCCGCATACGTGTTCACCGAATTCAACGTCGTAAACTTCAACGGCACATCCACCACGGCGCCCGACGGTTTCGTCACGCGCGCCGTCGCATTTGCATCCGGAACCGGCTGGAATCGTTTGTCGCGGATGTCGGCAACGATATTCACTGCATCATCCAACGCGTAAACTTCCTTTTCAGTTCCGATTTCAACCTGCTGCGGCGTCGTGCTCACGAGATACCGCAGCATCTGCCGCCAGAACGTTTCGTGCGCGTTGTTCTTCGAATCCATGCGCATGCGCCAGCGCCACGTGTCAGACGCGGTAAGCGCCAGCGTCTGCCCGCGCCCGTAACGTTGCTGCACGAGCAACGGCGCGACTTGCGGACCCGTGCCTTCAACCCTGCGCGCCTCGAGCAAAACCGACGCGCCCGGCTTCACATTCGAAAGCACTTCCGACACTGAGATCTGCGGCAACTCGTTCCACGCTTTTTGATTTGCGCCGCGATCTTCGTTCAGGCGTGTTATTGGATGAGCTTGCCCGGCTCCGGTCAGTACGGGCCGGTACACGGCCGCGAATGAGTTTTCATCGTCAACTGGTCCACCGGTGAGAGAAATAGGGAGCAGATCGTCGATCGTTGTGCCTTTGTACTTACCGCCGTCGAAAGAAAGCCGTCCACCAATCACCAGCAGACCGCCCCCGCGTCGCGCGACAAAAGCTTCGATGTTGCGGAGCTCGTCGGCGGTAAAGAAACCCGCCTCCACGCTGCCGATAATCAACCCGTGATATGAAAAAAGCTCTTCTTCAGTTTTAGGAAAACCGTTGACGAGCTCGGCCTGGTTGCTGATGCCCTGTCGATAAAACTTGTTCTCCCCAGTGCGTTGCAGCGCGACGTGCGTGACGTTCTTTTCCGTCGGCTGGATCGATTCGCGAATCTTCCCGAGCTCCCAGCGCGGCTCGCCCTCGACGTGCAGGATGCGAAGCGGCCCTTCGATCACTTCGACCAGTGAATCCTGTTTGTTGTTTTCAACCGTCAACTCGCCGTCGAGCGGTGTAACTTCAACTGTGTAGCGATGAAGACCAGGCGTGGTCGGCGTGATCTCGAGATTCACTGCCTGCGTATCGTTGCCCCGCAAGTTGACTTCTTCTGTTTTGACGGCGCGGCCGTCCTCCCGGACGCTCAGTAAGACTTTCGACTCGCCGTAGCCGCTCAGACCGACGATCGTTTCAATGTTCAACCTCGAGCCGACGAGAACGCGGCGCGGCATGTTGACGCGCGTCAGTTCCGCATCCATCGGACGCGCAGTGTTGCCGACGCCGACTGTAAACACGGGAATATCACGCGCGCGGAGTTCTCGTAAGACAGCCGTGACATCGCTTGGAACGTTCGAGGCGCCGTCGGTAGCGAGCACAACTGCCGAGAGGGGCATTCCGGAAGAACGCTTGATCGTTTCGTCGAGTGCGCCGGCAAGATCGCTCGTCCGTCCCTCGGCGTACAAGTCGTTGCCGTCTTTCAGTCGCGAAACTCCGCCTGCGAAACCGTAGAGATTTGTTTTGAATTTCGTCTCGAGTTGATTAAGAAACGAATTCTGGCCGGGGCTGGTGTGGAGCAGTGCCTGCTTCACTGTGTCGAGACGCGTCGCTCCGCCCGGTGTGTCACGCAGCTTCATGCTGACCGAATCATCGACGAGCATCGCCACGTAACTGCTGCGCGGGATCACGGACGACACCACAACGACGGGCCGTAGTAGCAACACGACCATCACTGCCAGGAGTGCGGCGCGGAGTGCAATCAGCGTTGCGGTCGCGCCTTTTGAAAGGCGAACGCGTGGTCGCAGGTAGATGAAATAAATGAAGGCAGCGGCGAGAAGGACAATCAGAAGAAGGACGACGGCACCCGGACGCACATCGAAAGCGAAGCGGCCGTTAGTAAAAACGGCCTGCTCATGTCCGAACAGAAACCGTACAAGTTGGTTCATTTGTGGTGCACGCCATTATACACGCCGGCCCGTGCATGGGGCTGCTCGATCGAACGCAGCCGGCGTTGGCAGTGCTTCTTAGTAGCCGCCACGAAGTTAGCGGTTGTTTCCGTGAGGAGGTTGGGGGGTGATTTATTTTTTCGGAGTTCCGCAATAAAAGTTCGTTCCAGCGCCGTTGGCTGCGCGATTTCGTTTAAACGAGCTTTGCCCGAAGTCACTTTTTGAGTTTTGGGGTTACGGCTTTGCCGCCGGATGTGAGGCAGGGCTTTGCCCTGCCGTCAGACTACTAAAATTCTATGCGGGGCTGCGCCCCTTATTCGGGCCTTTGGCCCGAAGGTGCTTGGGCCAAAGCCCGAATAGAGGGCATAGCCCCAACTGAACATCAAAGATAACGGCGCGGCATAGCCGCGCCTCACATCAGTCGGCGAAGCCGCAGCGAAGGGTCTTCGAAGGGTTTTTGCGCAAAGCCTGTCATCCGCGTTCAATTCGCGGTGTAGACCAGGACGCGTTTGCGTCTGCCTTTTCCGAACAGCATTCCGGTGACGGCGCCGACGCCCGTGCCGATCAGGAAGCCCATGTAGACGTAGATCTCGCTGTCGTCTACGTGGTCTGAATACTTCACGGCCCCGATTCCGGTGCCGGCTCCTGCCCCGATGCCCGCTCCTATCGCGGCCCACTTTCCTTTTTCTGCTTTCCCAACCCTCACATGAACCTGACGCACGTCGGCGCGCGGTATGCTCAACGGTTTGCCGTCGCGGTCGATCGTAAGCGTCGTGTCGGAGGCTTCGATCATCCCGCCTTTGACTTGCTTCCCGTCGGTTTTCTTAACAACCAGCTTTTCGCCGGCTCGGAGCGCCTGCACGACGGACCATTCGTTTGATGGGGTTTGTTGTGCGAAGGCGAGCGATGAATGACTCGCGATTAGTAGTAAAGCGAGCAAAAGGGTAAATGGTTTGCGCATGATGGATGTTCTCCTTTGAAGTTGAAGACCTCAAAGGAGAACATGTGCAAGCATTGTTCCTGCTCGTTTTGGTGAATAAACTGGCACACCACCGCAACCGGCGCAGAGAAATTCCGACTAACGCTGTCTATTGCTTCTCTGGCTCAGGAATCAGCTTCTTGAAAGCAGGCAGTGAAGCCAGCGGCTTCAGATCTTCTTCCTCAAGCATGTATTCCGTCTGGTCAAAATCGAGTTCGACGGCTTTCTCGAGGGCGGTTATCGCCTCTTTGATCCTTCCCATCCGTGCGAGCGCGCACGCACGTTGATAGTAGCCCTCGCTGTATTCGTGATCGAGATCGATCGCTTTCTGCGCGGCCTTGAGCGCGGCGGCCCAGCGAGCCTGTTTTCGATGGACGATCGCTATCTCGGTGTAAGGCACTGCCGATTTCGGATCGAGTTGAGCGGCGGCTTCGAATAGACGCATTGCAGCCGGGTATCGTTCGGTTCGCGAATAGATTCTTCCCAGCGTAAGGGTTCCCAGCAAACTCTTTTTCAACCGGTCAGGTTCGGTGGCCGCGAAAGCCTCGGCGTGTTTGTATTCCTCGGTAAACATAAAAGTTTGCAGTACCGAGCCGAAAATATCCTCGTCTTTATCCGCGTGCTTCTCCGCAACGTCAAGCAACGGTCTGATCTCTTTGAGCCGCTCACGCTTGATCAAAAATTCTATGAGACTTTCGTGGTTAAGCGTGTCGGTTGGATTGAGTTCAATCACTTTCCGAAGCGCTGCTTCAGCCTTCGCAACGTCATTCATCTCGTCATAGATGGCGGCGAGATGTGAGAACCCGCGAGGATCGTGAGGCTCGAGTTGTGTGTAATGCTCATACAGGGCCATCGCCTGCTGAGATTCCGCTTTGTCCTGCGACAAGCTGAATTGACGCGCGAGCCTGAAGACGCCAGGCGCAAACTTTTCGTCACGCAGTTCCTTCAGCAAATTCACGCCATCAGTTTTGCTGTTCTCCTGCTTCAGCAGCGCGATGGCTTTAAAATACCGTAATGGCTGGTCCTTCGGTTTGTTCTTCAGTAAGCCGTCAATCATCGGAATCGCCTTTGGCGAATTACTCTGGACCAAAAGCATCACGCGCACGAACTCTGACAGGGCCAACGACGGCGGCTTCTGTCCGGCACGAGTTTTTTCAATGGCTTCGATCGTGGGTCGAAGCGTTTCGGCAGCAACATAGTACGAATCGTCGCCCTGGACGACTTCTGCTAAATACCAAACGTCGTTGCGTCGCACGAGCTGAAGCCTTAGCAACAACGTGCTGAACCCCACCACACATAGCGCCTCCGCGCGATCGCCCTTTTCTTCCAGGCGCACGAGGTACATTTTGGTGAACGAATTTCCATAGGCCTCGGTAATGGTATTCAACAGCCTGCGATATGCCGACGACATCTGCTCGCGTTCACGCTCGTTCATTTTCGACCACGTGCCCGCGCCCATGAATTCGTCTGTGAGCGTGGTGAGATCGACCGCGGCTTCCAGTTCGGAACTGTTTCCACTCGGGATCGCCTTCGTCAGATGTTCCGCGAGTGCCCGTGGGCTCTTTTGAAAGTCGGCGGCGGTCCGCTTCGTTTCCAGCACCTCCATCTGGATCATGTTCAACGCTGCCGAAGTGATGAGTGCATTCGAGCTGCTGCGAATGTGTGTGGCATCCACGAAGTGTGTGCCCCACGTCGGATCGAGTTCGACCCATTTGCCAATCCAAACTTCAACCCACGCGTGGCCGCCGAACGAGCTGCCGCTGTAGGCGATGCCCTCGACCATGCGCGCCGGCAGTCCCAGCGAGCGGGCCATCGCGATGAAGAGCTGGCTAAACTCGGTGCAATCTGCTTCACGCGTCGCAAGAGTCGTCGCCGCGCCTGCACTCGTTACGAGTTTCCATTCGAGATTCTGGTAGGTCCAATCAGCCAGCTTGCGTGCGACGCTCCATGCGTCTTTATCATTAGCAGCAATCTCAGCGGCCTTTGCTTTTACCTGCACGTGGTCAGACGCGAATTCCTTCGTGGCTTTGAGAAACGGTTCGAGAGCGGGATCCTTCACCGGCAACTGGAGCGATGTCTCCACAGTGCTGCGCCGTGCTCCGATCGTCAGCAGCAATTCGTTCGGCGCTTTTTGTTCGACGATTTGATCGCCGGTTTTGATGTCGTTCTTGATGTTGTCAATCGGGCCCGGCGTTTTCGCGCGAACTCTCACGACCATGCTGCTCAAACGCTTCTGGTCCGTGATTGGAACTCCCGTCGGTTCCAGCGTCATGAAGGTAATGTTTGTGCCTCTTGGCAGGTACGAAAGATCCGCAACCGCATACCGCCCTTCGCGGCCCATTGCTACTGAAGAATGGGCTGTGAGCGTCCCGGCGGTTGCAGTCGCGTAGAAGTTTTGACTGTGAAAAGCGCTGGCTGCAGAGAAGAGAATGTTCGCGAGCTCCTGTTGAAATCCTTCGACTGTAGTTTTGCTGGCAGCCGCGACGGAAGCTTCGAGGTTGTAGCCACCGAAGGCGATGATCCCGTTCGGCACCTTCTCGACGGCCCTTGAATAATCGCGCGCCGATGCGAGATTGCTCTTGCCGTCAAATGCAGCCAATCCTTTGCTGCTGTTCGACACAACAAGAAATCCATTCCGAACGGCTACAAAGAAGGACATGTCAATGGCTTTGACTTCAGCGAAATCAGTAGTTGGACCAGCATTGCGAAGGAGTTTGCCCGCAGTCAACGCTTCGGCTAGTTTGTTGCTCTTCAGTTTGCAAAAACCAGCCCACGCTCCGCCGCTGAACGTTGTCAAATCCGGAAGCTCGAGCAGCACGAACCCGCATTCCGGTCCCAGCTGCGGCAACACTTCCTGTTTGAAATCCGCGGCCCAGAAATTTGCAATGCTTTCAGCCTGTGCGGGCGGTAATATCTTCGAATGGCGCGGCCAATAATCCGCCATGTCAACTTTCATCAGGACGTAACCGATGGTCGAGGCAGGCAGTAGCTCGCGCGGCGCAGAGAGTTCCTTCGGATGAAACGCAACGAGGGATTTCACCCAGTCGCTTTCTTCGAAGACAAAATGATGTGAGTTTTCCCATGACGAACCGGAAATGTTGAGCGCGCCGCTCTCTTTCGCGTCGTAAACGGGTTCGTTGATTGCGGCTGAAAGCTGGGCGAGTGCCGGACCGAAATCGCTGAAGTAAACAACGTCACCGCGGCTCTCGATCGTTTTGCGAAACTCGGCATTGCCGGCGAGATGAGTTTCACGGTTGGTCAGCAGATCTCGAATCGTCGAGATATCGGCCGTCAGTAAAACTGTGTCGCCGATGAAGGCGATGTGCGTCGCAGCACTTTCAATCTCCCAGTTGGGGTTGATCCACCGGTGCTCGATCGTTTTGATTGGAACTCCGTTCCACTCTTTATCTGTAACGAACGAATAGTTGAGCAGCGGCTGTTTTGAGCCGGCTTTAGAAGGATCGTACGCAAGAATCGCCTGGGCGGTGAATGGAAGAAAGGCGGGTAAAGCGGCGATTGCGCGCGTGCCGACAGCAATCGTGTCAGTGAGATTCGTGAAGCCGCCACTGTTCTTCTGGAATCTTTCCACCGCGCGTTCAAATCTCGCGCGGTCTTTTACACGCAACAAGATTGCCTTCCTGCGTGCGCTCACGACGCTGTCAGGCGCGCCTGCGGCGGTCCATGCAGCGAGCGTGATTGGCGTTTCGGGATTGATGCCCGTGTATTCGATCAACGACGTGGCATCGATGGGCGCACCAAGTTGCTGGCCCAACTGTTCGCGTATCGCGCCCATCATTATCACGAGGTTCGACTGCGCCCGCGGCGAATCCATTTGCAGCCCATGCAACGTTTCGTAAAACTTCTGCACCGCTTCGCCGGGCTTTGGAATGGCAGTGAAGTGTTGAATCTTTTGAGGAAACAGGTTCTCACCAAAAGGCTTTACGGTTAAATCGCGCTTGACGGCAGTTTGCGGTGTACAGCCTGAAATAGAGTTTTCACAATCGTACTTCCAGGCGAAGTTCGCGAGCGAAAAATCACTCATTGCCTTTGCGATGATCTCTCGTGAGTGGGCCGGAGTTTTTGCAGCACTCAGCTCGTTGCGAAAACGAATCTTCTTGACGGTGATTTTGAGTTCGTCATCCCGGACCTTCTTCGATCCGTCTTTGGAGATCAGCGCCTCAATGCGAGAAATGTCTGAAACCGCGGCTGAGAACGCGAGGCTTTGGATCGCGAGTTTACTTACCTGTTCATTGGAAGAAGCCACAAGCTTGAAGAGTGCGTCGAGCGGCAACGCCTCGCGTCGTTCGTTCCCAACCTGAAGCGCGACGGCAGTCATCGGATCGTATTTCGCTTCCAGCACACGCGCGAGCGGCAACTTAAAATCCTCAGGACTGATGCTCGTGAGTAGTGTTAACGCGCCGATTTGAACGTTGGGATCGTTTGCAATATCGATCACGTTGGCCACGAGCGTTCCCGGCCTGACTGGGACCATCTCCGTCACCGTAACGCGCACACCGGGTTTTTTCGGGCGCGGCGCGACGGGTGGAGGCAGCGTTCGAGGTGCGGCGGTCTTGCTAAAGATTCTTTGCAGCAGTTCGATCCGCTTATCTCGCGGCATGAATGGCCAGACGCGAGCGATCACATTTGTGTCGAACCCCGACATCGAGTGTTCGAAAGTTTTCGCAACCACGTCGGGCGCACTGGCCACAGCGCGCGCTGCTGCTTCGGCAACGAGTGGTTCGCGATCGTCGAGTATTTCCCATAAGAAAGGTGCGAACGTGCTGTTCGTTGTTTTCGCGAGCGCCTGGACCGCGGCTAATCGCACTAACGGACGCCGGTCAAGCAACAGATCCATTGTTACGTCTGCGTGTGACGAGAAAAGTGAAGCCAGGCGAGTGACTGCTGCTTCGCGATCGGCGCCTGCTTCGTTGAGCGACGCGACGATGTGCTCGATCTCGTGGATTGGACCAGGCGTAGACGTTTTGACGCTCGTAGCTCGAAACAGATTGAATTCTATTTGACCTGGGACGAAGATTACTGACTGGACCACGGCTTTGAAGAACGGTTCGACTTCAGCAGCGTGCGCAATGGGCACCTTCAGGTTGAAAGTGATCGCGAGTGGTCCGGCAACAGTGATCCAGGCAGTACTGCGGAATATCTCACCTTCATGGTCCGGCAACTCCATGAAGATCTCGCGGGCTTCGAGATCCTGGAGTTGTACTTTGCGGGTTACGACTGTTTCAGCAGCGCCCGGTGTGTCTTTCACGACCTGGAGCATCGTGCTGAAGAAGTCCTGAAGCGGATAACCATCAGCCACTTTCTGCACGAAGACCTGGAGCGTCGCAGTGTGAGGTCCTTCGAACACGAGTTCCGTGCCTTGCTGTTTCCAGTCGGCGGGAACACGAAAGACAAACTCTTTCTCCGGGCTCGTCTGACGCGCGAAGTTGGTTTTGGGCAACTGGTAACTCTTCCATTCGGCGTCGCGAGCTTGCAGACGAGTGAGCTGGGCATTCGACACAACACAGGTGACGAATATCAAAAGTAGGAGGGGGATTATTCTTCGCATTGAAACTTCGGACCTTTCGGGAACCACAAATCGCGGATCGTGAGAAGAGGGTTTACATGTTAATCGTGCTAATCATGTAATCCTGTCAAACAGACCGACAATGATACGCGTTTCTGGGCGATTATGATAGCTTGATATCTCATGAATTCGCAGGTGCGGCGCATTAAAGTTATCGATTCACACACGGCCGGCGAGCCCACGCGCGTCGTTATCAGCGGCGGCCCGGAACTCGGAAACGACGCGCTCGCAAATCGAGTCGAGCGCTTTAGAAACGACTACGACGACTTTCGTTGCGCGGTAGTGCTCGAGCCACGCGGTTCGGAGGCAGTTGTCGGAGCTTTGTTGTGCGAGCCGGTTGATAAGTCGTGTATAGCAGGCGTGATCTTTTTCAACAGCGTCTCTTATCTCGGGATGTGCGGGCATGGGACCATCGGCGTCGTCGTCACGCTTGCACACCTGAACCGCATCAAGCCGGGCACGCATCGCATCGAGACGCCGGCCGGCGTGGTCGTAGCAAATCTGGATAATGAAGGACAGGTTGAAGTTACAAACGTTCCGAGCTATCGACTGGCTGCAAACGTTACGGTGGAAGTGCCGGGTGTCGGACCGGTGACGGGCGATGTTGCGTGGGGCGGCAACTGGTTCTTCCTCGTCAACGATCACGGGCAGGATCTGGCGCTCGACAATCTCGAAAGGTTAATGGATTTTACGAAGCGAATCAGAGAGTCGTTGGCGTGCGCGGGCATCACCGGAAATGACGGACATGAGATCGATCACGTCGAGCTCTTTGGTCCATCATCGCTCGCTGGAGTTGACAGCAAAAACTTTGTGCTCTGTCCCGGCAACGCATACGATCGCTCGCCGTGCGGCACCGGCACCAGCGCCAAGCTTGCGTGTCTATTTGCCGATGGAAAACTAAACCCGGGCCAGGTGTGGCGGCAGGAAAGTATCGTTGGAAGCATTTTTGAAGGAACGGTTTCCGCGATCAATGACGTGGTTCATCCGACCATCAAAGGCTCCGCTTTTATTACGGCCGAGTCAGATTTAATCCTCGACGAACGCGATCCCTTTGCCACGGGCATTCGCAGATGAGCTCAGCCGCTAAAAGCACAAAAGTCACAAAGAATGAGCTCTAAGGCATACGATGCTGTAATCATCGGCGCCGGTATCGTCGGCGCTGCGTGTGCGGTGGAGTGTGTTCGCGAGGGTTTAAGTGTTGCGATCGTCGAAGCAGGAATCGTCGGCGGTGGTGCGACAGCGGCGGGCATGGGCCATCTCGTCGTGATGGACGATTCAGAGGCGCAGTTTGCGTTGACACGTTACTCGCAGCAACTCTGGAATGAGCTTAGCGCGACACTGCCGCGAGAGGTTGAACACGACGCGTGCGGCACGATCTGGGTTGCTGCTGATGATGAAGAGATGGCTGAGGTGATGCGGAAGCAGAAGTTTTACTCCGAACGCGGCGTGGGAGTTGAAGTTCTGGACGCGCGGGCGCTTGCAGAGGCTGAGCCAAATTTGCGTCCGGGGTTGATTAGCGGGCTTCGTGTTCCGGGTGACAGCGTGATCTATCCGCCGTGTGCAGCGCAGTTTTTTGTCGATCAAGCGACTTCACGCGGAGCGGCGCTGTTTATCGGGAAAGCGGTTGAGACAGTGACGAGCGATAGTGTTCGTTTGAGCGACGGGACCTCGATCTCGGCGGGCGTGATTGTCAATTCGGCGGGGAGCTGGTCGCCTTTATTGACGCCGGGGGTTGAGGTGAAGAAACGTAAAGGCCACCTGTTGATCACCGATCGATATCCGCAGTTTCTGAGGCATCAGCTTGTTGAGCTGGGGTATTTAAAGAGCGCGCATACGTTCGCCGCGGATTCGGTTGCGTTTAATATTCAGCCGCGGAAGACCGGGCAGTTGCTGATCGGATCGTCGAGGCAGTTTGAGGTAGATGATGCACGGATTGATGATTCAATTTTGACGCGGATGTTAAATCGGGCGATTGAGTATTTACCGGGCTTGCGGAAACTATCTTCTTTGCGCGCGTGGACCGGGTTTCGCGCCGCGACGCCTGACAAGCTGCCGTTGATTGGTCCACACGGCGAACACAAACGTCTTTATCTCGCGACGGGACATGAAGGTCTCGGGATTACGACTTCGCTTGGGACGGCGAAGTTGCTGCTGGCGCAGATCATGAATCGTGATGCTGCGATTCCGGTTGGGCCATACCTGCCCGCGCGTGTGACTCGGGAGGCGGTGAATGCCTGATACGGTGACTCTCGATGTCAATGGTGTTTCAGTCACGATGCCTGCGGGCAGCATGGTGTCGGCAGCGATTCTTGAAAGTGGTGTTTATGCGTTTCGCCGGTCGGCGACGGGTGAGCCGCGTGGTCCATTGTGTGGGATGGGGATCTGTTTCGAGTGTCGTGTGACGATCGACGGCGAAGCGCACTGCCGGAGTTGTCAAACGGTTTGCCGGAACGGTATGGACGTGCGAACTGATGGGTGACGTGCGTTACGTTTGTGACGTGCTGGTGGTAGGAGCCGGACCAGCAGGTATGGCGGCGGGCTCTCGTGCGGCGGAAAGTGGACGGCGGGTCATTGTCGTCGACGATAACCCTGCGGCGGGTGGCCAGATCTGGCGCGGTGAAGCGAAATCGCGCGAAGCGCGAGAGTGGTTTGAACGGATACGCAGCGTTGAGATTCAGTTCGAGACCGGTGCGCGCGTTTTCGATCAACCTGCGACGGGAGCATTATTGGCCGAGGTTTCAATCGGCGTTTGCGAGTTCACTTACAAAGATTTAATTCTGGCGACGGGCGCGCGTGAGCGTTTTTTGCCGTTTCCCGGCTGGACCTTGCCAAACGTCATGGGCGCAGGCGGATTACAGGCGCTCGTGAAGACCGGGATGTCGATCGAAGGCAAGCGCATTGTGGTTGCAGGCAGTGGTCCATTGCTGTTGGCGGTTGCCGCGTACTTGCGCGAGCGTGGCGCTCGCGTTTTGCTGATTGCGGAGCAGGCCTCCGCCATGCGATTGGCCCGGTTTGGTCTCGGATTGTTTGGTAAGACATCGCAAGCGCTGGGTCTGCAACGGCAGTTGAAAGGCGTCCGCTATTTTAGTGGGTGCTGGCCTCTAGTAGCGCACGGCAGCGACAAACTCGAAAGCGTCACGTTGTTTCGACGTGGAAGACGCCTTCAGGTTGCGTGTGATTATCTCGCGTGCGGATTTCACCTGGTGCCGAATGTGGAGCTCGCGGAGTTGTTGGGCTGTGATGTCGATCGCGGCGTCGTGAGGGTT
>DASUPZ010000539.1:0-2129 GCA_036280855.1 Pyrinomonadaceae bacterium
GATTGTCGACCGCACCGGTGAAGCCCGAACAGGCGTACTACAACAACGAGCTCGGCAATTTTTTACTGCTGTACGACGACGCTTTTCGTACCGCGCCAGATCCAGAAGCGGTGTTGCTGGAGTTTTGCCAAAGCACCAGAGAATGCCTGCGTAGGAATTCGGATCACGTCCGTCGAGAGCGTACTTGTTTTTAAGATGAACCAGCAACTCGAACGCGATCTCATAGCTGCGCGTCCATTGGATGACCAGCTTGCCCCACAACATGCGGACGTAGTTGTGCAGATGTCCTGTGCAGACCAACTCGCGCTGCGCTGCGTTCCAGAGCTCGTCGTAAGTCTCACCGGCTTCTATCGTTTCTTCATCGAACAATTGCGGGCGAGGATCGTCAGCGTGATCGCGCATCGTTTGCTGCGCCCAGTCTGGAACTGACTTCAGCGAATCGTAGTGCGGATTGTGTCGAGTGAAATTGAACGACAGCTCCCGCCTCACGATTGCCTGCTCCAGATATGCATCCTTCGCGGGTTTGGGCGCGTTAGCACGTTCAACAGCATCAACAATCTCGTGGATCGATAGAAATCCGAAGTGCAGGTACGGGCTGAGACGTGACACGCCGTCAAACGACGGTTCGTTATGTGTTTTGTCGTAGTAGGGCAAAATGCCGCGCACGAAATGCGTTAGCCGCTTGCGTCCGGCTTTCGTGCCGCCCCTGTAAAGCTTCGACGGTTTGACGGTGTGATCGATATCACATTGCGCAACAAGCTCCGCGATGTTCTCTGACGTGACGGTGGTTTCCGGACACTCGATCTCGAGCGCAGGCTCTTGAACATCGACGTGCGGCGTTCTTATTACGCGCGGCAAATCTGGAAGGAGGCGATGAATCTTCGGCCGGATCGTGTACGCCGCGTACTCTTCTTTCGGCAACGCTGAAAGCGGAACCATGCCATTCGCATCAACCGCAAATACCGGCAAGTTCAGCTTAGCGATGCGCGCGTTGTGCTCTGGAACGATGAAACACGGATAGTCGTCGGTCACGATTAAACGTGCTTCCCGCGCGAGACGCGCGACCGTGTGCTTCGGATCACGCTTGTTTCGTTGCAGGTAAAACACATAACGAATTCCACGTTCTGAAAACTCGGCCTGTTTCTCAGCCACACCTTCGAGTATGAACGTGTGAAACCGATCGCACGCCCACGGGTAGTAAAACTTCAACCCTTCATAGACCACGAGCGGCAGTCGCCTTTGGTTCGCCATCTCGATTGCGAAGTTGAGCGCGTAGTTATGACTGGCGCGCTTGAACATCTGCATCCAGTAAAGGATGTAGCGGCCTTTGGTGTTTTCGTGGGCGTCGTTGAGTTGAGTGACGCGACCTGCAAACTTCACAAGATTCATCTGGCTGGCTTACTTACGACAATTGCTTGGGGGCCAGGGGGATGAATACGTCCGATCGCCTGCGCTTTCGGGTAGTTTTTATTCAACTCGGAAAGTAGTGCAACGGCTTGAGTTTCGGCAACAGCGATCAACATGCCGCCTGCTGTCTGGGGATCAAACAACAACTTGACGAGATTCTCGTCGACGGAGCTTTCAATCTCGATATCAGCGCCGACGTATTCTCGATTGGTCTTGTCGCCGCTTGTCAGCATTCCCTGCCCGGCGAGTTCGAGTGCGCCGTTCAGGAGCGGAACTGCTGCAGCATCGATCTCAATCGTGACTTTGCTCGCGCGGGCCATCTCCCACGCGTGGCCAAGAAGTGAGAACCCGGTCACATCCGTCGCGCCTTTGACTCCAAACTCTCGCATCGCTTCCGCCGCGTGCTTACCCGGCGTCAGCATAGTTTCAACTGAGCCCGCAACGACCTCATCCGTTGCGCGACCCTTCTTAATTCCTGTTGAAATCACTCCGGTTCCGATCGGTTTCGTCAAAATCAGAACATCACCGGGCCGTGCGCCTGAGTTGGTCGCGACCTTGTTCGGATCGATTACACCCGTCACCGAATATCCAAACATTATCTGTTCGTTGTCGACACTGTGACCGCCAATCAAAGTCACGCCATACTTGTTTATCGTCTCTAATCCGCCGCGCATGATCTCGCCAAGTATTGCCGGATCGACACCTTTTTTGGGGAAACACGT
>DASUPZ010000540.1:0-5567 GCA_036280855.1 Pyrinomonadaceae bacterium
GTTTCGGGCAATCAAGCTCGAGGTGCGAGGTTTGAAAGAGAAAGCTCAGGTCCGCGCACGCGACGGCTACTATGCTCCGAAACAATAGCGACACTTCCCGCAACTTCAATCGCATTTTACTAATCGTTCTCGATGGCGCCGGCATCGGCGCCATGCCCGACGCTTCCGACTGGGGCGACGCGGGCGCCGACACGTTTGGTCACATTCTCGAGTCGCGAACGTTGCGTCTTCCGAACCTGCAGCGCTACGGGCTCGGAAATATTCGCCCACTACACGCCTTGCCGCCGTTGGACCACACGGCGGGTTCGTATGGTCGATGCGCGCTGCGTTCGAACGGCAAAGACACCACCACGGGTCATTGGGAAATGGCGGGCATCATTCTCGAGCGCGCGTTCCCAACGTATCCGAACGGATTTCCTTCTTCAGTCATCGATCGTTTTGTAACTGAGACTTCGGTTCCGGGAATCCTCGGCAACATTCCTGCTTCAGGTACGGAGATCATTAAGACGCTCGGCGAAGAGCACGTCAAAACGCGCAAGCCGATCGTTTACACGTCTGCCGATTCAGTCTTTCAGATCGCGGCGCACGAAGAAGTTATTCCACTCGATCGGCTTTACGAGATCTGCGAGATCGCGCGTCGCATACTGGACGGAGAACACCGTGTGGGACGTGTGATCGCGCGACCGTTTCTCGGCGAGCCGGGAGCTTTTTATCGCACGGAGAACCGGCACGACTATGCCGTCCCGCCGCCGCGTGAAAATCTTCTTCCCGCGCTGGCGGATGAGGATCTCGACGTTGTTTGTATCGGGAAGATTGCTTCGATCTACGACTCGATGGGCGTGACGAAAGAGCTGGTGGCGAAGAACAACGAACAATCGATCAATCAAACTATCGAAGCACTAAACGACTCCACACGCGGCTTGATCTTCTCGAATCTCGTCGACTTCGACATGCTCTACGGGCATCGCCGCGACACTGAAGGTTACGCGAAGGCTCTTGAACACTTCGATTCACGTCTTCCGGAGATCGAAGCGGCGATGCGGGATAATGATGTGATGATGATCACAGCGGATCACGGCAACGATCCGACTTTCCCCGGCTCCGACCACACCCGTGAATATGCGCCTTTACTCGTTTACGGCAAGAGCACTCGCCCGGGCGTTGATCTCGGCACGCGCGACTCCCTCGCCGACATCGGACAGACGATTGCAGACAACTTCGGAATAAGATTGACCGCCGGCGAAAGCTTTTTAGACAGGATTACATGAAAATCCTGTCTCACTTACGTGCGGTAAGGCTCAGGTAGACGATTTCAATCCAGCGATCGGTTTTGATAAAGCCGGTGCCCCACGTTTTCCACTCTTCCGGCAAGCCCTCGCTCTTAATCTGTTCCAGTGTCTTGCCGGCTGAGATCCTTTCACGAATGATGCCGCTCGTCTGCTCCAACATCCGGTGATATTGCTTGAGCTCGTCAATCGTCGAAAGTGGACCATGACCGGGGATCAGTTTCGCGCCCGCCGGAATCTTGTTGATGATCTCGCCGATGTTCTTCGTCAAACCGTCGACACTCCCGCCACTCTCCAGATCTACAAACGGAAATCCTCCAGCAAAGAAGTTGTCGCCGAGGTGAACGACGTTTGACGCAGTAAAGAAGATCACGCTGTCGCCGTCAGTGTGCCCGTGTGGGTAGTGGATCGCGCGAATCTCTTCGCCGTTGAAGTGCACGGTCAGATTCTTATCGAAAGTGATGACCGGAAGTGCTTCCTTTGGCGACGCCGGAGTCGTCCTTTTGAAAAACTCCGACTTCTGCTCGGTGGCCATGCGCTTGCGCACGTTGTCGTGCGCGATGATCGGCGCTTCCGGGCCGAACACAACGTTGCCGCCAGTGTGATCTCCATGCCAGTGTGTGTTCAGAATAAAGCGCAACTTTTTATCAGCAATTCCCTTGAGCGCCGCGCGAATCTTGTCGGCGACAGGCGCATATTGATCGTCGACGATCAGGATGCCGTCATCACCGACCGACACGCCGATGTTTCCACCAGCGCCTTGAAGCATATAAACGTTGCCGGCAACTTTCGTTGCTTTAATCTCAACTTTCGAAAAGTCCTGCTGTGCGTGGATCGAAATCGTAAACAGCAGGACAAACAAAGGCACAAAGAGTTTCTTCACGTTATCTCCTCCAGTTATGCGTTTGGATCTTTCAGCACTGCGATGAACGGCAAATTCCGGTAGCGTTCGGCGAAATCCAAACCATATCCAACAACAAACTCATCCGGAATCGGAAAGCCGAGATAGTCGATCTTCACGTCTTTCTGCCGCCGCTCGTGTTTGTCGAGCAACGCAGCAAGCTTCACGCTTGCCGCTCCGCGTGATTGTAAATTCGCGAGCAGGTATGAAAGCGTCAGGCCGGTATCAACAATATCTTCAACCACCAGAATGTGACGGCCTTCGATCGGCACGTCGAGATCCTTCATGATCCGGACTTCGCCCGACGTTCGCGTCGAAGATCCGTAACTGGAGATCGCCATGAACTCGAGACTGAGGCGCGTGTCGATCGCCCGGAGCAAGTCGCTCAAAAAAAGGCAGGCGCCCTTCAACACGCCAATCAGGAGAGGATTGAGCCCTGCATAGTCGCGCGTAATTTCTGCACCCAACTCTCTAATCCGCGCTTGAATCTGTTGCTCAGAAATATGGATTGCGAGGTTTGGATTGCTAAACTCCGAACTGATCTCGGCGGAAGAAGTAGCCAATTGGTTTCTCCTTTAGTCGATGCAAATAGTGATTGAGCAAGACGTTTGCCTATGTGCCGCGTGGTGCGACATACTATGCAAGCTCTTCCTTCAGGTCAATGCTACAGACTATTCCTGTTATGCGCTTGAGAAAAAAACTGCCGCGCGCGTTCCTGTTGCTCGCTTTGATGATCTTTGCGGCTCCTGCCTTCGGGCAGGGAACTGCAATCGAACCATGTCCGGCCGCTACTCCATTTAAACCCGGCGCGTCATCGGCTGCGAGCCCTCAGAAAACCGGAACGAAAGCCAAGCTCAATGCAATCGACGCAAGTGTCCCTGACGACGCCGGTGTCGAGAAGATGCTTGCTCCTTACAGCAGCAAAGTTCGCGAGTTGAGCAAGGTGATCGGACAACTCGAGGGTGGTCTAAGCAAGACCGGCGTGGGCGCAGGCACGCTCGGAAATTTTGTGACTGACGGAATAAAAGCACAGGCCGAAGCAAAACTCGGAAAGCCCGTGTCGCTCGCGTTCGTAAACGCCGGCGGCCTGCGTAAAAATGTGATTGCGGCAGGCGACCTGCGCGCCAGCGACATCTTCGAGTTGCTGCCGTTTGAAAACGCACTCGTGGTGCTTGAGATGACGGGTGTTCAACTCGCAAAGCTGCTCGAAATCGTGCCGCGTGATGCACAAACAGGCGCGCGTATTCACTTCAAATGGAACGATCGCAATCGCCCCGAGTTTATAAGCGGCAAGCTCGTCGACGAGAAAGGACAGGAGCAGGAGATCGATCCACAGAAGGTTTATACCGTCATCACGATCGATTACCTCGTGCGACTTGGCAGCGGTTCGTACGCCATTCTTCAGGAAGCGAAAAGCAACAAGCCGCTCAACATAACTCTCCGTGACGCGATACTGGATTATGTGAAGTCGGAAACAGCGGCCGGACGTCCGGTTCGCGGCGTTGTCGACAACCGGTTTGTGCAGGTCGGTCCAGGTCCAAAGACGACTGAGAACCCGCGATGATTACACGACGAACATTTCTGACGGCTTCCGCAGCTTTTGGTGCGACACTCGCCGTGCAGCCTCGATACGCGCTCGCAGCCGAGACTGTAATCACGATTCTTCATACCAACGACACGCATTCGCAGATCGATCCGCTGCCGGCAAACGACAGGAACGCCGGGAAGGGAGGCGTCGCACGGCGCGCGACGCTCGTCAAACGGATCAGAAAAGAAAATCCCAACACGTTGCTTGTCGATGCGGGTGACGTGATGCAGGGCACGCCTTACTTCAATTTTTATAAAGGCGAAGTCGAATACAAGGCGATGTCCGCGGTCGGTTACGACGCCGGCACGCTTGGGAACCATGAATTCGATAACGGCGTTGACCCACTTGCGGCGGCGTTGAAGCACGCGACCTTCGACATTGTTTCCGCGAACTACGACGTGACCGGAACGGTCCTGCAGGGACGCGTCAAACGTTACGTTGTAAAAACACTCGGTGGAATACGCGTCGGGTTGTTTGGTTTAGGCATCAGTCCGGTGGGGTTGATCACTCCCGACAACTTCAAAGGAGTGACGTTCATCGATCCCCTGCTTGCCGCACGCGACGTGGTGAAAAAGCTGCGCCAGGAAGAACGCTGCTCGCTTGTTGTGTGCATGTCGCACCTGGGTTATCACGAGAACGGTCAACAAGGCGATTCGTTCATCGCGTCGCAGGTTGACGGCATCGACTTCATCGCCAGCGGTCATACACACACGTTCATGCAGGAGCCCGTCGCGCAAAAGCAACCTTGCGGCGCGAACACTTTGATCTTCCAGGTGGGCCGCAGCGGGATTTATGTGGGCCGGGTTGATTTCACATTTCGAACCGGAAAGCTGATCGCGGCTTCCGGGCGATTGTTGGATCTGAGGAACGTTTAATGGCCGATGATGCGACCCGCGATCGAGTGCGCGCCCTCGTGCGCGAGGTGTTAGCGAAGGCCGCACCTGAAAAGGAGCCTGAAACTCCGACGCGTTTCGTGAACACCGTAGCAGAGCCTCCGACCCAACCTGCTGTCACCCGCGATGAGTCTTCAAAGAACGTCATTACTGAAGACGACGTGCGTGGTCTGGAAACGGGCGCTGTTCTTCGCATCGGAGAAGACGCACGGCTGACGCCACTCGCCGCGGACATCATCAGTGAAAAGAAGATCGAGATTGTGCGGCGCGCGTCGAGGCGCGGATCGAAGGCGTCGAAACTGATCGCAGTGGGCGCCGATCACGGCGGGTTCAAGATGAAGGAAGAGCTCAAGGGCGTGTTGAGTGAGCTCGGGCATCGAGTGCAGGACTTTGGAGCTTATTCTGAAGAAGCGGTTGACTATCCGGATTTTGCGCACGCAGTTGCACGCGCAGTTGCGAATGGCAGTTCGGATCTCGGAATCGTGATCGATGGCGCAGGCGTAGGTAGTGCGATGACCGCGAACAAGGTGCCAGGTGTTCGCGCTGCGGCGTGTTACTCGGTCGAAGTGGCGCGCAACTCCCGCGAACATAACGACGCAAACGTGTTGACGCTCGGAAGCAAAACGATCACGAGCGCGCAGATGCGCGAGATTGTCACCGTCTGGCTCTCGACGGAGATCAGCGAAGAGCGACATCGTAAACGCGTCGCCAAGATCGACGCCATCCAGCGCCAATACCAAAGATAGTATCTTCGCAATCGAACAAGTCAGGAAGAGGGGCTTGCCCCCGCTGCTGAGACTCCAAACAGCGGGGGCAAGCCCTCTTCCTGACTTGTTCTTTTTCATGATTGTTTCTTCCTCTGAGCTTGTTCTTTCCGCCGATTAATATAGGTCCTATAG
>DASUPZ010000541.1:0-8632 GCA_036280855.1 Pyrinomonadaceae bacterium
TGATCTAAACGATCGAGCCCTGTGCTGCAACGTTCAGCATTCAAAGTGAGGACGCTCAAACCATGCGACGTTTACTAGTGACTTGCCTATCGCTACTCGTGCTGATAGCCAACGTCTCCTACACGCAAGCCAAACCGCTCAACATCCCAGTCGTCTATTACAAACTTCCAAACGGCTTGAAGGTCGTGATCTCGGAAGATCACATCGCGCCCGTGGTCACGGTCGCCGTTTATTACAACGTCGGCTTCCGGCTCGAGCCGAAGGGTCGCACGGGCTTCGCACATCTGTTCGAACACATGATGTTCCAGGGTTCAGCGAACGTGAAGAAATTCGAGCACGCCAAGCACGTCGAAGCGAATGGTGGAAGTCTCAACGGCCACACGGATTTCGACTACACAAATTATTACCAGACGCTGCCCAGCAATCGCGTCGAACTCGCACTCTGGCTCGAATCCGATCGCATGCGCTCGCTCGACGTGAGCGAGGAGAACCTCAAGAACCAGCAAGCGGTCGTGAGTGAAGAAGTCAGAGTCAACGTGCTCAATCAACCGTATGGGCTGTTCGAGTGGATCAGTCTCTGGCAAAACGCATTTACAAACTGGCACAACTCACACAACGGTTACGGCGAACTCGCAGAGATCAACGCTGCGACGATCGAGGACGTCCGCAGTTTCTTCAAGACTTACTACGCCCCCAACAATGCGGTGTTGACGATTGTCGGCGACGTCGATGTCAACGGAGTGAAGAAGATGGTCGAGAAGCACTTTGCGGTGATTCCATCGCAGCCGATGCCCGCGCGTGCGGATCTGAGCGAGCCTCCGCAAACGAAGGAGAAACGAGTTTCACAGACAGACAAACTCGCAAAGCTGCCGGCAGTCGCGACCGGATATCACCTGCCGCCGCAAAACTCTCCTGACTTTCCGGCAATGGCGTTGCTCGTGCAGATCCTTCAAGGCGACGAAAGCTCGCGCTGGTATCAACGGCTCGTGAAAGAGAAAGAGTTGACGCTCGATCTCACCGGTTCACTCAACTACTTCGGCAATGAGTTTGATTACACCGGGCCGATGATCATGACCACGCGTACGACTTACAAACCCGGGGTCACGGCTGATGCGATCCTGCGCGAAATGGATGCGGTGGTCGCGGAGATCACGTCGAAAGGTGTGACTGACAAAGAACTCGCGGATGCGAAAGTGCGATATCGATCGAACTTCTTCAGCCAGCTCGAATCCGGTCAGGGAAAGGCTCATTTACTGTCGGCGCTCGCCCTCTTTCGCGACAACCCGCAGCAGATCAATTCGCTGCTGACGCCGTTTGAAAACGTCACCGCGGCGCAGATCAAAACTGCCGCCGCGAAGTATGTCGTGGCGACTAACCGCACCGTCATCGATCGCGTCCCGGAGCCGCGGATAAACGCGGAAGGAAAGCGATGAACGCGGATCTGAATTGAAGGGTTAGACATATGAAAACACTTATCACGATACTCTTGTTGTCCACCGTTGTGATCGCGCAGCAGAAGACGCCGCCGCCTCCGGGTGCGGCGAGGCCGTTGAATCTTCCGAAGATCACCGAGAAGAAACTTCCGAACGGATTGACGGTCGTGCTGGCGCCGTTGCCAAACGTGCCGAAGATCTCTTCGATTCTCACGTTTCGAGCGGCGACCACCGCGAGCGATCGCGTTGCTCACCCCGGCATCGCGCAGATTGCCGCGAGCGTGGCCAACGAAGGCACAGACACACGCACGAGCAAACAACTCAAGGAAGAACTCCGTTCGATCGGCGGCACGCTCTCACTCGGCAGCGATGCCGACTCAACTACGATGAGCGCTTCGTCGCTGTCGGAATTTTCGGCAAAGCTGTTTGAATTGATGAGCGACGTGGCCCAGCGCCCGTCATTCCCCGAAACTGAAGTGAAGCTGGCCCAGGAAAATATCATCCAGCAGATTCGCGGTGCGCGTGCCGACCCGGGTTTCCTGGTCAACGAACGTTTCCAGAAGGCGGTCTTTGGAGATCATCCTTACGGTTTTGTGCTGCCGGATGAGAAGTCGATCAATGCGCTCACGCCAAAACATCTGAAAGAGTTTGTGACGAAGTACTACATTCCCAACGCGAGTCACCTGATCGTAGTCGGCGATATCGAAATCGAAAAAACGTTCGCCGAGATCGAGAAGGCGTTTGGCAGTTGGAAGAGCGGCACGGTGCCGCCAGACGAGAACCCGCCGGTGCCGAAGCGTGAGAAGCGGCAGATCCATTTCGTGAACCGGCCCGGTTCAATCCAGTCGGGGATCTACATCGGCAATGCGAGCATTCCGCGTAAAGATAAAGACTACTTCGCGATCCGCACGGCGGATACGATCTACGGCGGTTCGTTCTATTCACGGCTCACCCGCAACATCCGCGAGAGCAAAGGCTACACCTATTCGCCGTTCAGTTTTTCAAATACACGCGCGAAGACGGGTTCGTTTCTGGCAGGTGCTTTTGTGCGTAACGAAGTGACTGGTCCAACCCTGCTCGAACTCTTTTACGAGCTCGATCGAATGCGCGTCTTGCCTGTAAGTGACGAGGAGCTGAGCGCGGCCAAGGAATACAGTAACGGCAATTTCTCTGTCGAGCTTGCCAGCCAGTTTGGCCTGGCCGGGCGCATCAACAGCGTCTACACGTACGATCTGGACAAGAACTTCATTAACGACTTTCGACCAAAGATCGAAGCCTTAACTCCAGCGGACATTCAACGGGCCGCGGCGAGGTACTTCGATACCTATCGCGCCGCGATCGTGATCGTCGGTGATTGGGAAAAGGTTAAGGACCAGGTCACGCCGTTTGGTGATGTGACGATGTACGACGCTGAGGGCAATAAGATACAGGATTGACACGATAGACGGGATTAACATGACATCTTGTAAATCTTGAGAATCGTGTTAATCCTGTCTAACTGGTCTACGATACAAGCCAGACGAGGTAGTTACTGAACTGGTCAAACATCACACCGCCTTCTTTCATCAATCCGGTGACAATTAGCACCAGCCGGTCGCCAAGCAGAAACGGGGCGAAGGCGAGCGAGACCGATCCGATAATGAGCAGGTTTGACGCGAGTTCAGAGAATTCATTTTTCTTCATAAGCATTCTCCCGAAGTCGCGTTAAGCAAGGCCCATACCGCCTCTCTCAAAATCTATAAATCACGTAAATACGGGGTTTACCGGATCTCCATGCGGTCATGGTCCATGTCAGATCCCGGTCAGTCTGCGAAACTGAAAGCAAATTGAAATAGATCGATCCGCGCAATCCGCGAATTAGTTCTTCACCAGGGCTTCCCATCAATCTGACAACCCGCGTAACCGAATTTGGCCCAATCTGATTGAACTCCGGTCAAGTAAGCAGAACTTCCAAATCTCACATGCGGAATTTTGTCTGAGTTACTTTCGTGGCACCACGATTGCTCAATGGCCCACCGTGGTCGTTCCACTTAGACCACAAATTCATTTTTGGACCAATGAAGATCGGTATGCGAAACAGTAAAAACTCAAACACACTGCACACGGGCGGATTCTCAGCCATCGAACTCATCATCACCGCAACGGTCCTGACCATCGTTACCGGTCTGGGGCTCATGGGAATCACCAACGCTCGCGCCTCCATTCGCCTCTCAGGTGCTGCTCGCGAATACGCCTCCTATATTGAGAAGGCGCGCATTCACTCCATTCGCAGCCATGCAGACGACGCCGCTGAAAGAGCGACTATCGAAATCAACGGCGATCGCGCCAGCTACGACGTCATCATGGACGTCGACGGCGACAGCGTTATGGACACCCGCACCATCACGCTGCCGGACGGCATCACCTTCGAGACTGTCGAGACTATCGCTTTCGACTGGCGTGGTCGCACGTGGAGCACTGTTGGCGCCATCACGACTCCAAACGCACAGGTTTCGATCAGACTTCAGAACAGTAGCAATGCGATCTCGATTGACGTTACCGGCTCGGGCGACATCACGATCGACAGCCAGGTGTTCGACGACGCAGTACCCACCGTTACTCTGAACGTCGGTGACCTCACCGCGGGTGCGACTCCGGTCCCGACTCCTGACTTAGACACAGTACCAGTGCCCACGCCGACGCCCACTCCTGAAGGTCCTACTAACCCAGACGATTCAGCAAACCCGGTCCCAACGCCGCCGGTTTCGGTCCCGACGCCACCGGTTTCGACCCCGACGCCAGCGAGTGGAAATCCAAACGCAACGCCGACCCCAACGCCGACCCCAACGCCAGCGCCAACGCCGACTCCGATCGTGCCTTGCATTCTCAATGTGGATCTTGCGTCCCTGATTATTAAGTTGGAGGGTACGGCCACAATCAAGGTGAGCCACAATGGATCGGGAAGCCTGGCAATCACTGGAAGTTCGAGCAAGCCTTCCGATCTGCAGGTCAATGGCGGTACGCAGACGGTCGCAGCGGGAGGTTTCGCCACCTTCACTATCAAGTCGAAGAAAACACTTGGCGTCTACTCTGTCACGTTCAGCACAAGCTGCGGCACGAAGGTCGTCCCTGTAGTTGTTGTCGCACTGTAAGAAAAAACCCCAGCAGCCCCGGATAAGAAGATGAAAACCAAAAACGTCAAAACACAGAACGCCAAAGGCCAGCGCGGTTTCACCCTGGTCGAAACCTCCATCGCGTCGGTCGTGATGATGGTTGGCGCACTCGCCGTCTCTTCCCTCTTCGTGTTCTCGACGCAGAACAACGTCGGTGGCGGTGAGCGGGCCCTGGCGATGGCAGTGGCCCAGCAACAGTTGGAACAGCTCAGAAGCGTGAACTATGAAGACACGACGCTGACCGCGGGAACCACGACGTCGACGGTTAGAAACGGTGCGCGCAACTACACAGTGCAAAGAGTGGTTGTTGATGAGACCAACGCCAATCTCTCCTCAAAAGGATTGAAGAAAATCACGATTACAGTGACGCCTATAACCGCCGGTGCAAACTGGCTCCGCTCGCCGGTGGTGCTCACCAGTTATCGTTCGACACTCGCAGCCGGAACCTTCGCCGTTAGTGAATAACCCACGACTCGATTGATGAGGCAAAGACCAATGGAAACTCGACGCTCAAACAATGAAGCCGGTTTTTCGCTCCTCGAAGTGATTCTGGCGATGGGCATCACCATCTCGATCATGGCACTGGCCAGCAGCTTACTCGCCGGCGCTTTCAAGGTGCGCTCGCGAGAAGATCGCAAGTCAGACGGGATCGCCGACGTCCAACGCGCTCTCAATATCATGACGCGCGAGATCAGCAACTCGGGTATGAAGCTGCCCGGCGGGCTCCCGACGGTTTCGACCAACGGCGTCGTAGCCGGTGACAGCGACAGCGATTCCATCCGCTTTGTCTCCAATATCAACGGCATGCCCGACACAGCGAACGGCTACTTCGAAGACGCAGACGTCGATGACGTGGATGAAGATATCAAGTTCCTGATGTACGTCGATGCAGCTCTCGGCCAGCGTTATATCGTGCGTTATGAAAAGAACGGCTCAAACCAAACCACAGTGCTTGCTAATCGTGTCGATTCGCTCGTGTTCCGTTACTACGATGAAAAAGTAACTTACGATACAACGGTTGATGCCAGTGGCGTATGTGATATAACTAATGTCAGGAATGCTCTCGGCATCGCTGAGACTGAAGTCTCTCCTGCCTCTGCCAGGTTCATCGTGATAGCCGTCGGCGTAACGCTTCCGGCGATCGGCACTGCCGGTGCCGAAGGTTATCAGCCCCCCTCTCAAGTACAACTGACCTCCGATGTAGTCCTGCGCAACTCTATCGTTTACTAGAAGGAGCCTGGTACCTCTAATGAAACTCGTAGCCCCCCACATGAATACAACCAGCCGCGCCGGTGAACGTGGCGCAGCAATGATCACGATGTTGCTGGTATCGATACTTCTTCTTGGTGCTGGTGGCGCATTGATCATGTCGACGATGATGTCGGCCAACAACTCGATCGGTTCCACGCCGGAGATGCAGGCCTTTTACGTGGCCGAGTCGGGAATGCAATCAGCACTCAACGTGCTGCGCGGAAATGCACAGCCTTTGATCAACGCGAGTGACCGCATGAGTTTTCGCACCGCGATCATTCCCAGCATTTCGAATGGCGGCAATGCCGGCACTCCGCGTCTCGCCGGTTGGCTTCCGTATAACAATCCGGCCGATTCCGCGAGTCTTGTTCCGGTGTCGATCGGAGCGTTCACGGGTGGTTACAGAGTGACTGTAGAGAACATGGATCCGAATAGTCACATCATCGAGTTTCAAACTTCGGGAACGATCGACAACACCGCCGCTACCCAAAAGACGTTTGGAACGGTTGGGGGTACCGATGAAGTTACGATTCGTTATGTAGGCCAGGGTTCGACTAACTTGAGCCCCGATCCAAACACGTATCCACTCACGCTCGACTCAGCGCTCGGAAGTTTTGTGATTGAAAGACCGCTCACGAGCACTGCCGACAACGTCGTGATCCCGAAGACCGGATTTGAAATCACGATCACGCAAAACCTTCCGTGGGCAGCGACGACAATCCTCGAAGGAACGTTCGAAGGTGATGTAGACGTTGCGGCCACGACTGTGAGAGTGACTTTCGATAAAGCTTCAGTCAGAGCAGATGGCACGACCTACGCGCTGAACCTGGGCGGAACACAGATCCTTAATTTGACTTACACCGCGTCGCCGAGCACCACCGCGATTCCCGCGCGAGTGACTTCACCCGATCCGAAGCGTTTGTTAATCAAATCATACGGGTTTGGACCACAGGGTTCGGAGAAGCGTGTGGAGCTGATGGTGAGCAAGGCTTACTTCGAGTTTGAGTCGCCCGCGGGCGTCACGTTGCGAGGTGCTGACGATTGTTCACCCCTCTCACTCGATACCGGCAGCAGTGGAACGAAGTACTACTCGGGTATTGACCGTGCGGGAGTCGATCCGGCGCGTCCGGCATTTGCTGTTACTCCGTGTGACGAGGCTGAGGCAAACGCCGGCATTATCAAACACGACACCGTCGACGATCCGGAAGTTGGTCTACTCGGTGACGACGACACGACTCCGGGCACGGTCGAGACACCATCGTTCCTCGACACAGCCGACAAGGCACGCGCCTATCTCACCGGGCTGCAATCCAAAGCGCAGACCACTAATCGTTACTTCAAACCTGCATCCGGCTCTGAAATCACGATTTCTGATTCGGTTAACGCCGGTATGTTCACTTTCGTGGATGGTGACGCTGCGCTGCTGAGCGGCTCAGGATTTCTAGTCGTGACCGGCACGTTGACGATGCGCGGCAACACCGACTTTCGCGGCATCATACTGGTGCTCGGAGAAGGCAGGCTGATCCGTGATGGTGGTGGTAACGGCGACATTTGGGGCGGCATCACGATCGCGGCGTTTGGTCGCACGTCCGGCAATTTTACTGCGCCCACGTTCATTACAAACGGTGGCGGTAACTCAAACGTGCAATATGATTCGTCGGCCGTAAGGATGGGAATGGGATCGGGGACGAACGTCTCTGGCGTCCGCGAATTTTAGACAGGATTCAGAGGATGGGCATGATTGACATGTAAATCTTGTCAATCATGTAAATCCTGTCCAGCAGACTGTAGGAATCCGTTTCGCAGTTTTTCATCAGTAACATTTGACGCAATATCATTGACGATTTCCCGGGCGCGTTCGGATGATTCCTGCGCGCCCGTTGTGTCTGCGAGTTGGCGTTTGAGTTTGGCACGGCCCGCATGCACTTTCCACGCGACGAGGGGCGCCGGATAATTCTCAAGCTCCGCTAATGCCGCTTCGAAACTCTGGTCCGCTGCAGCCAGGTCGCCGCTCGCGATATGAACCTTCGCCATCAGATGGTGCGCCACTGCGATGTACTTGTGAACCTCATGCTCAGTCGCCGTCGCGTACAATCGTCCCACGTGCTCACGCGCTTTCTCGAGATCGCCCAGACGCAACCAGTGCTCGGACATCGCGGCTTCGAAACGGATGTTGTAGCGCCAGCGGAACCACGCATCACGTGCGAAGATATCTTCGACCGTGTGAAAAGTCTCGACGGTTTTTTCACTCTCACCAGCGGTGATGAAATCGATACCACGATTGATTAACGAGTTGGCCTCTGCCTCCAGTACGTGACACCGTCGCGCCACGTCAACTCCATCTTCGTTGTACTTGTGCGCAGATTCATAATCGAACAACTCGCGATAAATCCAGCCGATACAATTCGGAAATCGTGGGTGCCAGAAAAGATCTCCGTTGCGGCGGGCCTTGTCGAGCGCTTCGTTTAGCGTCGCCAGCGATGCAGACATCTTGCCCTGGTTTCCCTGCGACAAACCGAGAAAGAAGAACGAAGTCAGCATCAGAAAACCGTCGCGCAGTTCGGACGAGAGTTTCAAACCCTGCCTGGCTTTCTCGACGGCGAGCTCGTATTCCGATTGGAAGAAGTGCAAACAGGAGCGCCACGTTATGCCGTTAACCAAACCCGGTTTGTGATTGAGCCGTTGTGACGTGGCAACCACTTCGTCGAGCAAACGCTTCGCGTCTTTCAGTTCTCCATAGCAGAGGTGCTTGAGGCCGATCAGAAACATCGTCTCGACTTTCAGTGTTTCACTGCC
>DASUPZ010000542.1:0-5926 GCA_036280855.1 Pyrinomonadaceae bacterium
CGTTTCTGCGTTTTATAATCAACGTAGTGAATGCCGAAACGATTGGTGAAACCGTCGGCCCACTCGAAGTTGTCCATCAAACTCCACAGAAAATATCCCTTCACAGGTACGTTCTCGGCGGTCGCACGACGTAACTGCGTCAGGTAACTGCGCAAGTATGTCACGCGATCCGTATCGTAAACGCGACCATCCTCCGCCGGATCATCCGCGGCCGAGCAGCCGTTCTCGGTGATGTAAAGCTCTTTCACGCCCCAGAGCTTCGCGACGTGCCGCGGTCCCCAGTAAAGTGAATCAGGCATGACGAACAGCCAAAACGAGGACGCGTGCGGAAACGATTTTGGGAGCGACAGCTGGGTGTAACCGGTCGGAGAAGATTCGTCGGCCCTGACAAACTGCCCCGTGTAGATGTTGACGCCGACGAAATCCAAAGGGCTCGAGATGGCCTTCAAGTCGTCGGCCGTGAACTTTGGAGCATCGGCGCCGGCTGATTTCAAGTACCAGTCAGTGTACTTCCCTTCCATGATGACAGTGAGATACTGCGCATTCATCTCGCGCATCGCGCGCTCTGCGGCGGCGATGTGCGCCGGCGTTTCGACCACGGGAACTGGAATGTTGATGTTTTCGGCCAGGCCGACCTTCGTGCCCGGCTTCGCGCTTGCGCGAATCGCTTGAACTGCAAGTCCATGGCCCAACACGGCGTGATGACGCGTTTGATTCAGACGCAAGCCTGAGAGCTTCAAGCCGGGCGCGTGTATGCCCCAGCGGTAACCAACCTCGATGAAAGCGCCGAACTCGTTGATAGTGAAGATGTGCTTCACGCGGTCGGTCAGTCGCGCAGCAACGTAGCCTGCGTAATCGGCGAAAGCTTTTGAAGTCTCGCGGCCTTCCCAGCCGCCAAAACGATCTTGCAACGACTGCGGCAGGTCCCAGTGATAGAGCGTCGCGTAGGGCTGTATGCCGTTGGCGAGTAGTTCATCGACGAGGCGGTTGTAGAAGTCGAGCCCTTTCGGGTTCGGTGGTCCATCGCCGTTTGGAAACACGCGCGGCCATGCGATTGAGAAGCGATATGCTTTCGCGCCGAGAGCTTTCATCAACTGGACGTCGGTTTTGTAAAGATGATAGTGATCGTTTGCGATGTCGGCGTTCGCGTTGTTTACCACTTTGCCCGGTGTGTGCGAAAAGGTGTCCCAGATGGAAGGTCCGCGACCGTCTTCTTTGACAGCGCCTTCAACCTGATACGAAGCGGTTGCTGTGCCCCAGATGAAACCCTGGGGAAAGTCGCGTCCGGTGCTGTTCGCGATCACCGTGCGGTTTTGAGGAGCACTGTTTGAGCCTAAGGAAGGCAGCTCACTAGCAGAGGCGAGCGCAGCGACGCCCGCCACTTTCGCAAATGTCCGTCTTGAAACTTTTTTGCTCAATCGCCTGGGCCTCCATAGAAACAGTTAGACAGGATTGACAGAATGTACAAGATTTACATGCCGAAACGTTAATGTACTCGGGGAGGATGCCATGTTGACTCAGGATCAAAAAGGCGCGGCTTTCGCCGAACTTCACCAGCGGCCCGGAACGTTCATTATTCCTAATCCGTGGGACGCCGGCACGGCGCGGCTACTGTCCCACCTTGGTTTTGAAGCACTTGCAACGAGCAGTGCCGGATACGCTTTTTCACTTGGTAAACCGGATAACGAAGTCGGCCGCGCTGCAACGCTCGCGCATGCCGCGGCGCTCGCTGCGGCAACCGACCTGCCGGTCAGCATCGATCTGGAGAACGGCTTTGGAGATGCTCCTGAGATCGTAGCGGTAACGATCCGGTTAGCAGCAGGGACGGGAGCTGTCGGCGGTTCGATTGAAGATGCAACCGGGCGCGACGATCCGATCTATGAACGCGAACTCGCGGTTGAGCGAATTCACGCCGCGGCCGAGGTGGTCCATAATCTTCCTTTTCCGTTCATGTTAACGGCGCGTGCGGAAAATTATCTCGTTGGCAAGCCGGATTTGAAAGACACGATCGAGCGGTTGCAGATGTATCAGGAAGCCGGTGCGGACGTTCTTTACGCGCCGGGCCTCGCGAATAAAGACGACATCGCGGCTGTAGTGTCGTCTGTGGATCGCCCGGTGAATGTGTTGATGGGATTAAAAGGGGTGGAAATAAGTCTGGCAGAGCTGTCTGCGATCGGGGTGAAGCGTATCAGCGTTGGCAGTGGACTCGCGCGCTGCGCCTTCGGCAGTTTCCTCCGCGCCGCCCGCGAGATGCGCGAGCACGGCACGTTTACTTTTGCGGAAGAGGCAACGCCCTACCGGGAACTGAATTCCCTATTCGCGTCATCCGCGTTCTGAAAATACGGATTCCTACTGCGCCTTTGACGTGTCGAACACGGCCTGGTCGTACCACCAGAGCTTTTCGAAGAAGGACGGTGCGACCGGGGAGGCGGTGTCTCCAACCTGCTCGATGATCTCGGAGATGCTGCGACGGCTGTCGATCGCCTCATAGATCTGCTTCTCCAGCGCGTCGATGGGCAGATAGATGTCCGGATAGATGTTAGTTTGGTTCACTAACACACCTGCTGCGCCGGGTGGAAGGTTTTGCTGGACGCACAGGGTCCACGCCCGACGAACCGGCACATACCGCAAATAGCGATCATCATCGAAACGAACCTTCAAGCGATCTTTATCACCATCGTTCGGATGGACCACGATGTCGTGGTTGAACATCACACCTCGCCACAACTCCATCTGCGCATACTGGTTACGTTCCGAGAGTGCAAGCAGTCGAGACGCATGTGGCGTCTTCGCGATCGACCCGCAACGAGGCGAGTAGGGCGCCTGCGAGAACCAGCGTGTCAACAGCAAGTCGTTGCGTTCGATGAAGTCAAACAGTTCGGGTACCGAGTAAGACCGGTCGCGCGGATTCAGCAATGCATCAACAAGGTTCTGAGTGTTCAAGCTATTCGACGAGCCGCGCATCATCAACACTAACGGATGATGTTGAGGTAACATCGACAACGTCGCCGTGAGATCGTTGATCTCCTGTTCTGACGTTCCAACACCAAGCCGGCGGCAGTACTCCTGAAACATCAAAACCCCGGTGCGACCATAACGTCCGTACAACATCAAGTACATCGCCCCATCAGGCTTCAAGAGCGGCCGGAGCGAACGTAAACCTGCATCCGGATCGACAAGATGATGCAGCACGCCGGTGCTGATGATCATGTCGAACTGGTGGTCCAGGTTTTGGGCATTCTCGATCGACAACTGCCGGATCTCGAGATTGGTCATATCGTACTTCTGCTTCAGCCGCTCCGTGTGATCCAGACTCGTGCGGCTGATATCAATCGCAACCACACGCGCCTCGGGATGACAGAGCGCGTACTTCGCGGCTTGCCACGTTCCACATCCAGCGACGAGAACGTCAATATCCGCGCGATATTCCTTATGCGGCCAGTACAGATGGTGCTCGGCACGATGGACATTCGGATCCTGGTACATGTCACGAGCACGATCGAGATTTTCCAACGGCGGCGGGTAAGGGTGACTGGTGTAGAACTCACCTACCGGATCGGCGCTCACGTTTGCCATAGACGCCTCCACGCCTTTAACAGATTTTGATCTCATAATGTTTTGCGAAGAATCGGGGCGGAGAGTATACACCAGCCTAAGACCCCGCGGCCAAATGGTGTAATCGCCGGCGAACATCAGAGAGGTAAACGGCCTCGTCGCGGTGGGCGTCGTAAACCGCTGAAGTCATTATAAAGAAACTCCAGAACACGAGACTTCAGCGGTACTCTTTCTTCTTTCTCGGCTTCTATGGGGTTAATGCTGAAGCGCTCTTTGAGTTTGAGGAAGGGTTGCTCCAGCAACGTGTAAGACACAACCGCAAACAACACCGTCAACAGCAAAGCCATGAGCAGACGAATCTCGAAATTCACCTGGATCCCGAGGAGTGGGATGAACAACACCTGTCCTACGAGAGCAATTGCAAGCAGGTGAAAGACATATAACCCGTAAGAGATACGACCCAGGTAGACCAGCCACGTGAACGGCGGAAAACGCAGCAGCCGCGCGTCACGATGGAGAACCGCAATCAACAATACAACGCTCGCCAATGCCGTAACGCTATAGGTGGCAATGCTGGTTGGACCATCCTGCTCCAGGTACTTCGCAACCAGCAGGAAACTCGCGAGGGCTACGCCAATCATCAGTAGTCGAAAAGCTCCGTTGATCCGCGGAGCACGGCCGCCAAGAACGAAGGCGAGAATCGCACCCAACGCGATCGGATCGAGCCGTGCGAATGTGTTGGCCCAAACCGCCGGGTGTTCGGCGCCATACGCCGCTAATAAAATCCGTGTGCCCAGTGCTATCGCGAGCAATACAAATGCGAGTTGCTTGATACGGTTAACTCCGAAGAGTAGTAACAACAACGGCCAGGCTATATAAAACTGTTCCTCGACCGAGATGCTCCATAACGGACTTGCAACCGAGAACGGTAGCCCGTAGGCTGCACACACCCAGTTGCCGAAGAAGAGTGCAAACGAGACGATGTACATCGGCCCGAATCGATCGTCGCTGAAAATCGAGGGGATGATGAAAACAGTCAACGCCAAAAACGCAAAGTAGAGCGGCCAGATGCGCAGCGCCCTGCGAATATAAAATGCGGAGACGCTAAACGTGCCGCGCTGCGCATGTTCGCGGAGTAAGAGCTCAGTGATCAGGTACGCGCTCAACGCGAAGAAGAGATCGACGCCGTAGGCTCCAGCCTCCTTTGCAGTGAGCACTAAATCAGTAGCAAAGGGTGATAAACCACTACGAATGTAAAGACTTGCATCGCGAGACAGAGCGTGATGAAAAAAGACCGCCAGGAAAGCGAAAAACCGGAGAACATCCAGCTCGGGATGGTAAAAAACCTGGTTAGAGTCACGCTCTGGGCGTGACGGGAGAAGGTGTGTCGGGAACTGCATTTGAAGTAAAGCCTTAAAGCGCCATAAGAGTATCAGCGGCGCTTTCGTCTGTCGCCACAGGTTTATGCCAATTTCGAGTGGCAGGATCCCTCTGCCCCCGCGCGCGACTTTGCCAAGGTTCAGACACGGATTTGGTATTATTCAAATCGCCTAAACGACGAACAGGACCTGTTATCCATGAATACAGATCGATCTTTTCGTAGCTGCAATATATGCGAGGCGATCTGCGGCATCGAGATCACTGTCGACGGCGATCGACATCTCGATATCCGCGGTGACAAAGACGACCCGTTCAGCCGTGGGTACATCTGCCCCAAAGCAGTTGCCTTGCAGGATATTCACTACGATAACGACCGGCTGAAGTATCCCGTCCGTCGCACTCCTCAAGGCTGGCAACGAATAAGCTGGACGGAAGCGTTTGACGAGGTGGCGCAAAACCTAAAACGCGTTCAGGCGAAATATGGAAGAAGTTCCGTTGCAACGTATCTTGGTAATCCCAATGTTCACAATTACGGAGCCCTTCTGTTCGCACCGGGATTTATTCGCAGCCTGCACACGCGCAACAGATTTTCAGCAACTTCGGTTGATCAACTCGCGCATCACTTCGCTTCGTACCTGATGTTTGGGCACCAGCTACTGGTGCCGGTTCCTGATCTCGACCGCACTAAATTCTTTCTGATCCTCGGCGCAAATCCGGCAGTTTCAAACGGCAGCATGATGACTGCGCCCGGCATGAGCCGACGATTGCAGGAGATTCGAGAGCGCGGCGGCAAAGTGGTGCTTATCGATCCGCGTTACAACGAAACGGCGCGATTGGCTGACGAGCACCTCTTTATCCGGCCCGGAACAGACGTTCTATTGCTGCTGTCATTGCTGCACGTAATTTTCGATGAACAGTTAACACGTCTCGGTCACCTTGCTGCGTTCACTAATAACGTGGAGACAGTTTCGAATCTCGTCGCCGAGTTTGC
>DASUPZ010000543.1:0-2405 GCA_036280855.1 Pyrinomonadaceae bacterium
TGATGAAGGCGTCGTCGAGCGTGGCCGCGCCCGCAAGGCGCATCAGTTCCGAAGCGGTGCCTTCAGCCACGAGCTTGCCGTGCGCGAGAAAACCGATTCGAACGCAGAGTCGCTCCGCTTCGGCCATGTCGTGCGTCGTCAGCAAAATCGTCGTGCCTTCGCGCAACTGTAGATCCTCGAGAAACGACTGCACGTCGCGACGGCTTTTTGGATCGAGACCCGTCGTCGGCTCGTCGAGCAGCAGCAACGGCGGGTTGAGCATGAGCGCGCGTGCGATACTGATTTTCTGTTGCATACCGCGGCTCATCTCTTCGAGTGGCGTTGAAAACTTCGCGTTCTCCATGCCCAGCCGATCGAGAATGTCCATCACGCGGCGTTCAGCCTCGCGCGCGTTCTGACCGTAAAGCAGCGCGGTGTAGAGCAGGTTTTCGCGCGCCGAGAGCTTCTTGTAGAACGCCGCGTCCACGCTCACACGGCCGATGATCTTGCGCACGTCTTCCTGCTGCTCGGGCAATGTGTAGCCCAGCAGGTTGACGTAACCGCTATCGGCGATGAGCAACGTCGAAAGAATTCGAATCAGGCTCGACTTGCCGGACCCGTTTGGACCGAGCAGCCCGTAGGTTTCGCCCTGCGCAACGCTGAAAGAGACGTCGTCGACTGCCCAAAGCTCGGTTTTCTTCCGAAAGCCGTTGCGTTTGTGGAAGCTTTTGCGAAGGTTGCGCACCTGAATAGCTGTTTTCTGCATGATCGAACCTCGAAAAGTGGATCGCGTAAAAACGAGATCACTCGGAAATACACGTGTAGTTTGTTGCTGGAAGAAAAAAGGAGGCGGCTAAGCCCGACTCAGAATCGGCGGATCAGCCACATTTTGTTGAGGAAGGGTAATGCTACTTTCATCACTATCACCTAAGTGTCGCACAGGATAATACATGAATGCGGGATTGTCTAACGCTTTCCGTGCGCGATCTTGATTGCTTCGGGTAGTTGCCGCAGACGCAGCATCGCGAGCACGCCGAGAAAAGGTCCCGGGGCGAGAATCATGAATGCATAACGCCAGCTATACTCAACGACAACTTTCGGAATCAATTCGATCGAGATCGTCGTCAGTAAAAAGCCGACGCACATCTGTATCGTGAGGGCAGTGCCGATGTACTGCGGATCTCCGAGCTCGGTTACGCATGACGAAAACTGTGCCGAGTCAGCAACTACAGTCGCGCCCCACACCGCTGCAACGAGCAACAGCAACAACGGACTGCCGCCGTAAAGCAGACCGATGATCAAACAACACGTCCCACTGATCGCCATGGCCCATGATGTGACGAGCGTTCGCCCGATCCGATCGGCGATCAGGCCGGCGACTACACATCCGATCGCACCCGCGCCGATAACGAGGAACGATCCGAGTTCTGCTAATCGTGGATCGCCACCTTGCGTCGCAAGACTTGCGCGAATCATGACCGGGATCCAGATCCACATGCCGTAGAGTTCCCACATGTGACCGAAGTAACCGAAGCTCGCGAGCCTGACGCCGCGATTACCGAACACCCTCCAGATCTGCGACACGTCAAACTTCGCCGGTGGGAGCGCAAATGGACCATCGTCGACAAACAGGAGCACGATCAATCCGCCGATCGCGGCGAGCACTGAAACGAAGAGCACGTTGGCGCGCCAGTTTGCGCTGCCAAGGGCGTTGACGAGGTAGGGCGTAGCTTTGCCCATCGTCAACGCACCGACGAGCACGCCGAGCGCCATGCCGCGACGTTCGCGAAACCACGTCGCCATGATCTTCATGCCGGGCGGATAGACGCCGGCGAGGCAGACTCCGGTGAGAAAACGGAGAACGATGGCTGGTCCGGGTTCGGTGATGTAGAGGCCGAAGATTGTGTTTACGATTGCGCCGAGGAATGCGGATGCGGCAAAGAGATGCCGCGTGGTGATGATGTCAGGAAGGTTGAGTGTGGCGCTGATGAGCGTACCGGCCACGAAGCCGAGTTGAACGGCGATCGCGAGCCAACTGATTTGTGAGGGCGAGAGTTGCCATTCGGCAGTGAGCGCTGGGACGACGGCGGAGCCACTGAACCAAAGCGCCATCCCCAACAACTCCGCAGTAGAGAGCAATGCCAGGGCGCGCCATCGCCGCGGATGGCTTCACAGGATTGCAGGATTTTCATGATTTACAGGATTTATCTTGTTCATCATGAAAATCCTGCAATCCTGTCTCTATGAAAGATCGAACAGCAGGACCTCAGCGCCCTCCTGCGCCTTAATCTTCAAACTCGATTCACCCACGACGACCACACCGTCTCCCTGCCCCGCATTCTCGCCGTTAACACTGATCGAACCGCGCGCCACCTGAATCCATCCATACCGCGCCGCATCCATCGTGTGCTCGATCTCCTGCCCCG